>DATNKH010000840.1:0-2528 GCA_035603475.1 Thermoanaerobaculia bacterium | reverse complement strand
GGCTCGCGCACGATGGCGCGCGCCAGCGCCACCCGCTGGCGCTCACCGCCCGACAGCTCGCGCGGCTTGCGCTCGAGCAGCTCGCCGATCCCCAGCAACCCCGCCGCCCACTCGACCTTCGGCCGGCGCTGCTCCTTCGGCACCTTCTGCGCCCGCAGCGGAAAGACGATGTTCTTGTACACCGACAGGTGCGGATAGAGCGCGTAGCTCTGGAACACCATGGCGATCCGCCGCTCGCGCGGCGGCAGCCGCGTCACCACGCGGCCGCCGATCAGCACGTCGCCGCTCGTCGGCTCCTCGAGCCCGGCGATCATCCGCAGGAGAGTGGTCTTCCCCGAGCCCGAGGGCCCGAGGAAGACCATGAACTCGCCCTCCCGCGTCAAGAGATTGACTTCGTTGACGGCACCCAGCTGTCCCTGCTTGAAGACCTTGGTGAGGTCCCTCGTCTCGACGATCGCCATCGCGCGCCCGGGGAGCTCTCGCGGTTACTTCCACTTGTCGAAGATGCGCTTGATTTCCTTCTCGGCGGCGGCGACCGCCTCCTCCGGCTTCATCTCGTCGCGCGCCGCCTTGGCGAACATGGTGGGCAGCACGAAAGTGTTGAACACTTCGTCGATCGCGGCGGTGGCGTAACCCGGGTAGCCGACGTTGGTCGCCGTCTGCAGCGAGCCGCCCAGGACCTTGTACTTGTCGTGCGGCACCGCCTTCGGGTCGTCGGCGATGAGCTGCTCGAGGTTCTTGACCGAGCCGGGGAAGCACGGGAAGTTGTAGAACTCGCTCGCCTTGAAGGCGTCGGCGAAGCTGTCCATGTAATCCGCCAGGAACTGCTTGGCGCCGGCGATGTTCTCGGCGAAATTCCAGATCACGTAGCAGTCCATGACGTGCTCGCACGCGATGCGGCGCACCGGGCCCTTGAGCGCCGGCGTCAGCTGGATCTGCTTCGACATCTCGGGGTTGTCCTTCTCGGCGGCGCGCGTCACCGAGATGGCGTTCAGCACGAAGGAGGCCTTGCCCGACAGGATGGCGCGGTTGTTGGACGAGGGGTCCCAGGTGAACACCTCGGCGGTCTCGGTGTCCTTGTACAGGGAGCGCATGAACTTGACCGCTTCGACGGTGTTCTTGGAGTTGATCACCACCACGCCGGCCTCGTTCTGCTCCGCGCCGCCGAAGGCCCACAGGCAGGCGCGCATCGCCATGTTGGTGTCGAGCTCCTGCGACAGGCCGATGCCGCACGGGTTGCCGAGCTTGTCCTTGATCGCCTTGGCGCCCTTGTGCACGTCCTCCCAGGTGTCCGGCCCATTCGGGTAGCCGACCTGGGACCAGAGATCCTTGCGGTAGTTCGGTGGATCGGGAACGAAGGAGTCGGAGAAGGCGAAGTGCTTCTTGGTCTTCGGGTTGAAGGTCGACTTGTGGCCCAGGTCGTTGGTCTTGCCCCACTTCTTCTCGACTTCCTGGTAGATCTCGGCGTGGTCGATCACCTGCTGCTCGTAGGCGGCGGGGGGCGACAGGAACATGAACAGGTCATGCCCCTTCTTCGCCGCCACCTCGGCGGCGGCGCGGGCGTTGATCTCGCCGATCGCGATGTGGTCGACGATCACCTCCGTGTTGTGCTTGGCTCCCCACTCCTTGCAGAACACGCCGTCGAACCACTTGTCGTAGCCCGGCACGAAGTGGCTCCACTGGCAGATCTTCAGCGTCTTCTGCTGCGCGCGACCCGCGACGGGGAAGATCAGCGAGCCGGCGGCGACCGTGCCGGCGGCCTGCACGAACTCGCGCCGCGAGATGCCCCTGGTGCTCCTGGCCATAACTCCTCCTCCTTGGGCGAGCCCTGCGCCCGGATGACGAATCGAAGACGGTAAGCGGGCCGGATGGCCCACGACTGCTCGGTTGGAGCGACATCGATTCTTGGAGAGCAGCACGGCGCCCGAACCTGGTGAGGGTCGGCGGCATTGTAGCAGCGCCCACGGCCCGGTAGGCTACTTTAGCTCCGAGAGGGGCCGGACGAAAGGGGGGCTCGGCGTGCGGAGGCCGTGGAGGCCATGGCTGGCGGGGTTGGCGGTGCTGGCCGGCGCCGGCGGTCTCGCCGCGCTGCTGGCCACCGCGGCCTGGCGCCTGGGCCGCGCGCGGCCGGCCGAGGAGACCCTCCCCGCCGCCAGGATGAGCATCGCGGCGGCCCTGCGCGCCCCGGACACGCGAGGCTTCGCGCGCGCCCTCGCCCCGCGCCCGTTCGTCTTCCCCGCCGACCACGGCTCCCATCCCGACTACCGCACCGAGTGGTGGTACTACACGGGCAACCTCGCAGCACGCGACGGCCGGCGGTTCGGCTTCCAGCTGACGTTCTTCCGAACGGCGCTCGCCCCGGAGCCACCCACGACGGCCGAGCCCGCGGCGCCCGCCGGCGGCCGGGTCTCGGCCTGGGCGACACGCCAGGTCTGGTTCGCCCACTTCGCCGTCACCGACGCCGCCGGGCACCGCTTCCTGGCCTACGAGCGCTGGGAGCGCCAAGCACTCGGGCTGGCCGGCGCCGA
>DATNKH010000839.1:0-2050 GCA_035603475.1 Thermoanaerobaculia bacterium | reverse complement strand
TACCCTGGCGAAGGTCGGCGAGGTCGGGGACGTCGGGCGCGAACGGCCTCGAGGTCTTCTGGGTGAAGCGCGGCGAAGCCCTGCCGTTCATGGGCGGCTGGCACGCGTTCCCGGGCGGCGGCCTGTCGCGCTCCGACGCCGAGATCGCCGTGATCCCGCCCAACGCGCTCGCCGAGCCCGCTCCGCCGGCCCGGCCGCAGCCGGCCGCGGCCGATGACCTGCCACCCGGCATCCTGGCCTGTGCGATCCGCGAGCTGTTCGAGGAGACCGGCATCCTGCTGGCCCAGCCCGCGGCCGGGACGGAGGCGGCGCCGGACCCGGCGCAGATCGCCGAAGCCCGCAGCGCGCTGCTCGGCGGACGCTCCTTCGCCGCCGTGCTGCGGGACCTCGGCTGCATCGCCGACGCCTCGCGCCTGGTCTATGCCGGGCGCTGGCTGACGCCGCCGTTCGCGCCGTTGCGCTTCGACAACCGCTTCTTCCTGCTGGAGTGGCCGGCTGCCGAGGCGACGCAGCCCGAGGTGCAGCCCGGGGAGCTCGAAGCGGGCGCCTGGGTCGAGCCCGCGGCGGCCTGGCAGAGCTGGCGCCTCGGCGACGTGCTGGCGGCGCCGCCCATCCTGCACCTCCTGCAGGTGCTCGGGGAAGACGGGCCGGACGCCGGCCTGCCGCGGCTGCGCCATCCGGTGGAGGCCGACCTCGGACCGGTGCTGCGGGTCGAGCTCCGGCCGGGCGTGCTGATGTTCCCGCTCGTCACCCGCACCCTGCCGCCGGCGCTCACCACCAACGCCTACCTGCTCGGCTTCGGCGACGCGGTGCTGGTCGATCCCGGCGCCAGCGACCCCGCCGAGATCGAGCGCCTGGTGGCTGCCCTCGCCGCCGCCCAAGAACGGCTGGGGCGCCGGGTCACCGCCATCTGGCTGACCCATCACCATCCCGACCACGTCGCCGGCGTGCCCGCCCTCCGCCAGCGCCTCGGCGTGCCCGTCCTCGCCCACCCGGCCACCGCGGAACGCCTCGCCGCGCACGGCGATGTCGGCGGCATGGGCGGCCTGGACGGCACGCTCGGCGACGGCCAGCAGGTGACCCTCGCCGGCCAGGGACGGCCGGAGGCGCCGGACCTGCTGGTGCAGATCGTCCACACTCCAGGCCACGCGCGCGGCCACCTCTGCTTCCTCGAGCTCGGCCAGCGCTCGCTGCTCGCCGGCGACATGGTGGCGGGGCTGGGCACCATCGTCGTCGACCCGCCGGAAGGCGACATGGACGACTACCTGGCTTCTCTCGCCAAGCTCGTCGCCCTGGCTCCGCGGACGCTCTTTCCCGGCCATGGCCCGGCGGTCAAGAACGCCGTGCCGAAGCTGCGCGAGTACATCGAGCACCGGCTGTGGCGCGAGGCGCGCGTGCTCGCCAGCTGGCGGGAGGGGCGGCGCGAACCCGAAGCGATGCTCCCCACGGTCTACGACGACGTCCCGCGCGAAGCCTGGCCCCTCGCCGCGCGCCAGGTCCTCGCTCACCTCGCCCGCCTGCGCCGCGCCGGCCAGCTCGACGACGCATAGAATCGCCGCCGACCCCAGGGCAACCGAGTAGTATGCGGGCCTGGCCGCAAGAGGAGACCCATGACCAACCTGTCCTGCCGCCGACCGCACGGCTCACGGTGCGCCGCCATGCCGCTGCTGCTCGTCGCCCTGAGACCCTACCTTCTGTCGGCAGTGGCAGCGGGCATGGCGGTCCAGGCGGTAGCGACAGGCCAGACGGCACCGGCGGTCGCACCGGCGCAACCGGCGCCACCGGGCCTCTCTCTCGAGCAGATCATGGCGGACCCGGACTGGATCGGGAACCCGCCGGAGGATCCGTACTGGGCCGGCGATGGGCGGGCCGTCTACTTCGAGCGGAAGCGCCAGGGCAGCCCGCTGCGGGATCTCTACCGGCTGCGGCTCGACGAGCGCGAGCCGCGCCTCGTGCCCGACGCCGAGCGCGCCGGTGCCGGCGCACCCGGCGGCGCGATCTCCCGCGACCGCCGGTGGATGGCCTATGCGCGCGACGGAGACATCTTCCT
>DATNKH010000838.1:0-12205 GCA_035603475.1 Thermoanaerobaculia bacterium | reverse complement strand
GAGACGCGCTGCTGCCGGCGGCCGATCTTGCCTCCGCGCGGCCGCCCGACAGCGTCGAGCTGGCGCCGTTGGCGGCGGACCCCGCGGTGCGCAAGGGCAGGCACTATCTGCTGGTCGGCGACCCGGCACGGCCGCCGCGCTGGAAGGTGGAGTGGTCGGAGCGCACCGAGGTGCTGGCGGCGCAGGTCGACGGTCTGTGGGTCGAGCTGGCCGCCGGCGAAGCGGGGCAGGCCGGCTACCAGCTGTGGGCCGAGGTGCGCAATCGCGCCACGACGCAGCTGGTCATCGCGCTGCCGCCGGGCTTCGAGCTGACGGCCGCCAGCCGCGACGGCGTGCCGCTCGCGCCGGGCCTGGGGCCGGACCAGAGCCTGGCCGTGCCGTTGCTGAGCCGCGAGTCGCCGCAGCTGGTGCATGTCGCCGGCGTGGTGCCCTTCACGCTGCCGCGCGCAGACGGCCAGCTCGCGGTGCCGCTCCCCGCGCTGTCGGCGCCGGCGGCGCGCATCCGGGTGCGGCTGCTGCTGCCCGGCGGCCGCTCGTACGCGCTGGCCGACGGCACGCGCGCGGCGGACGCCGAGATGCCGCCGCGGCCTGCCGCCGCGGTGACCAATGTGCCGCCGCCGGCGGCCGGCGACCTTGCCGGCCAGATGCTGCTGCGGCCGGCGGAGGCGCCCGTCTTCGACGCCGCGGCGCCCTCCCCGGCGCCGGCCGGATGGGTCGTCGTCGCCGCCTCCTGGAGCGCGCTGTCGTCCAACCCCGCGCCCCTCGTGCTGCACGTTGCCGACAGGAAGGAGAAATCGCCATGGTTCTGAGCCGCTCTCGCTCGACGCCTCTTCCAGTTCCAGCAGCCGTGCCCCCCGCGGCCCGCCTCGCCCAGGCGGCGCTGCTCACCTTGGCGGCCGTGGTCGCGGTGATGGGCCCGGCGGCCGCGCAGCCGCCGGCGGCGCCCGCGGCGCCGCGTCCCGGCGAGGTCAGCCTGGCGCTCGCGGACTACCTCGCCCTCGCGGAGAGCGCCGAGCGTGCCGAGCGGGCGCGGGCGGCGGCCAAGCTCCACCAGGAACCGCCGCTCGCGGAGGTGGTGGCGCAGCGGACCACCGTCGAGATCGACGAGATCGACGAGATCGACGGGATCGACGCCACTGCCGCTCCCGCCGCCGCCCCCGCCGCCGGGCGTGCCGGCGCCGCCGGCGAAGGCGAGGCTCGCCTGGTGTCCGATCTCGAGGTGCTGGTGCAGGGGCATCCGCAAGCTCGGCTGGCCCTGCCGCTGGCGGGAGTGGCGCTGGCGGTCGAGGTGCAACCAGCCGCCATGGCCGGAGCCGCGGCCAGGTCGCATGCCGCCGCCGCGGGCCGGGCCGCGACCGCGGCGACCGCGGCGACCGCGGCGACCGCGACGACCGCGGCGATCGCCGCCATGGTGGACGGCGGCGCCGCCGCCAAGCCCGGCCTCTACCTGGTGGCCGCGGAGCCCGGCCGCTACACGGTGCATGCCCGCAGCAGGGCGCGGTTCGCCAGCGTCCACGGCGAAAGCCGCGTGACCCTGACGCCCATCGTGGCGCCGGTCGCGGTGCTGGAGGTCGCGCTGCCGGCCGGCCTCGCCTGGGAGTGCCAGGGCACGGTCGTGGTCGAGGACCGCGTCGAGGGCGGCCGGCGGCACCTGCGGCTGTCGGCCGGGCGCGGCCTCGAGCCGGTGCTGTCGCTGCGGCGCCGGGTGGCCGGCGACGAGACGGCGGCGCTGCTGGCCCAGGACGACGTCGTCACCCTGCTGCAGCTGCGGCCGGAAGGGCTGCGGCGCCACGACGTGGTGCTCTACGAGGTGACCCGCGGCGGGCTCGCCGACCTGGTGGTCGACCTGCCGCCCGGCCTCGAGGTCGAGCGGGCCGGCACCGACGAAGGAGAGGTGCAGCCGGTCGTCGAGGGGAACCGCCTCGTCGTCCATCGCCGGCGCCGGCTGCAGGGGAGCGGGTTCCTGGTGCTGACCAGCCGTCCTGCAGTCACCGCGGGCCTGCTGCCGCTCGGCCTGATCACCCCCGAGCAGCCGCCTCGCGCCCGCTTCCTGGCCGCCGCGGCCAGCGTGCCCGGCAGTGTGGAGCCGCAACCCGCCGCCAGCTGGGCGAGGGTGGACCTGGGCGATCTGCCGCGGACGCTGGGCGACACCCTGGCGCAGCTCGAGGTCACCGCGGCCTGGAGGCACGAGGAGCGGAGCGCCGCCGGCCCCTCGCCGCCAGCGGCGGTCCAGGTGATCACCGCGCCGCAGGCCGCGGCGCTCGAGACCGTGGTCCGCCGGCGCTTGACCACGACGCTCTTGACCGTCGACGGCACGCTGCTGCACCTGGACCGCTTCGAGCTCGCCCAGGCGGGCGAGGCGCTGGTGCTGGCGCTGCCCGCCGGCGCCACGCTGTGGTCCGCCGCGGTCGACGGCCAGCCGGTGCGGCCGCTGGCCACCGGCGCCGGTCTCGCGGTGCCGCTCGGCGCCGGCGGGGCGCGGCTGGTCGAGGTGGTCGCGGTGCTCGACAAGGTCGTCGGCAAGGGACGCTCGCAGCTCGCCTTCGAGCTGGCGCAGGTGCGTGTGCCGGTGCTCGAGCATCGCTGGCGCCTGCTGCTGCCCGAGAACGCGCGCTACCGCTTCCGCGCCGCCGACCTGCGCCCGGTGCCCGAGCCGCAAGCGCCTCGCGCAGCTACCTCCGCCGCCGCCGCGGGCAGCCAGGCGACGGCGGGCTCCGGCCAGGCCTCCGGGGAGTTGCAGCGGATTCCCACCGCGAGAGATCCGTAAACGATCTTGCAGGCCACTCCCGGGGTGTTGATCGATCGCATCAACGTCGGCGGCAATGTCAGCGGCCAGCAGAGCACCTATGCCGGTCCGGCGCCTTCCGGCCTCTACGGCCGCGTCGTCGACCAGGGCGGCGCCGTCCTGCCGGGGGCCACCGTCACCGTGGTCACCTCGGACGAGGTGCCCCCCCGGGTCCAGGTGACCAACGGCAGGGGCGAGTTCGCGTTCCCGGACCTGGCCGCCGGCGTCTACGAGCTGAAGGCGGAGCTGCGGGGCTTCTCCCCCATCCAGGTGCCAGGCATCCGGGTGACGGCGCCGGAGCGGCCCACGGAGGTCGACCTGACGCTCGACTCCGCCGTCGAGGACGTGATCACGGTCATCACCGAGTCGCCGCTGCTGGAGGAAAGGGCGATCCGAGTCGGTGCCACGGTCGGCCAGGGCGAGCTCGAGAAGTTCAGCCTGGACAAGGCCAGGAAGGTCGCGGTCCCGACCGCTCGCAATCCCTCCGCGGCGCTGAACGACCTGCGCCAGGGGCTGGTCGGCGGCGTCCGGCCGCTCGCGGTCAGCGTTCCGCAGACCGGCAAGAGCCTGCTGCTGGCCGGCGTGCTGCCGCCGGCACGGGTGGCCATCGAGCTGGAGGTGCGGTCCGGGGTGCGATGAGAGCTAGCCCGACGCCGGGCCGCCGACGCGCCGCAGGCGGGTGCTGTGGGGCGGGCGGTCTGGGGTGGGGGAGGGGGCGACCTGCACGCGGTTGCGGCCCTGGCGCTTGGCGAGGTAGAGCGCGCGGTCGGCGGCCGCCACCAGCGCCATGGCCGATCCGCCGCGGGCCGGCCAGCGGGTCGCGACGCCGGCGCTGACCGTGACCACCGGCGCCGCGGGGGAGATGGCGTGAGGGATCGCCAGCGCCTCGACGGTCGCCCGCGCCGCCTCGGCGATGAGCTGGGCGCCGGCGGCGTCGAGCTCGGGCAGCACGATCGCGAGCTCCTCGCCGCCGTAGCGCGCCACCAGGTCGGCGGCGCGTCGAGGCACGTCCGCGAGCGCCGCGGCCACCTGCCGCAGGCAGTCGTCGCCGGCGGGGTGCCCGTACCGGTCGTTGAAGGCCTTGAAGCCGTCGATGTCGAGCAGGACCAGCGACAGCGGGGTGTCGCTGCGGTGGCCGCGCCGCCACTCGCGCTCGAGCTCGGCGTCGAGCTGGCGGCGATTGGCGATGCCGGTCAGGCCGTCCACCAGCGCCAGGGTCGCGCGCTGCCGCACTTCCTCGTACAAGCGGGCGCTGGCGAGGGCTCCCGCCACCTGCTCGGCGACCTTGGTGAGGAAGGGCAGCTGGTGGTGGAAGGCGGCGAGACGGGTGCTCTCGATGTTGAGGACCGCGAGGTCGCAGCCCTTGTGGTGGACCGGCACGCACAGCTCCGAGCGCACTCCCGGCAGCGTCGGCACGTAGGCCGGGAAGCCGCTGACGTCGTCGAGCAGGATCGGCTTGCCGGTGGCCGCCACCTGGCCGACCACGCCGTCGCCCAGCTCGCGCTCGTAGCCGACGTGGATCGGGGTCGGGCGGGTGGTGGTGAGCGCCTCGCAGACGAAGCAGCCGCGATCGGGGACGATGCTGATGAACGCCACGAACTCCCAGCCGAAGGCCCGCGCCAGGGTGTCGCAGATGCGCTGCAGCATCGGACGGTATTCGAGGTCCTCGAGGGCGATGCGGGAGATCTCGCTCAGCACCTCGAAGCGCTTCCGGTCCTCGCGCAGCCGCCGCTCGGCCAGGCGGCGGGGGCTGAGGTTGCGGGCGACGGCGGTGAACAGGCGCTCCTCGCCGCGGCGCGACTCGGTGAAGGTGGCCTCGACCGGCACCTCCTTGCCGTTGCGGTCGAGCACCAGCAGCCGCACTCCTTGCCAGGTCAGGTTCCGCACGCCGGTCGCCAGGTACTGCGCCAGCTCCTCGCGATGCACGCGGCGTAGGAACTCCGGCAGGAGCATCGCCGAATCCCGCCCGAGGAGCTCGGCCTCCGGGTAGCCGAGCAGCCGCTCGGCGGCCGGATTGGCGAAGGTCACGGTACCGCGGGAATCGAACGTCAGCACCGCATCCACCGCCGTGTCCGCGAGGGTGCGGAAGCGCTCCTCGCTGTCGTGGATCGCCTCCCACAGCTGCCGGCGCTCGCGCGCCGCCGCGGCGAGCGCCCGCGCCGCCAGAGCGGCGGCAACCGCGCCGCCCCCCATGATCAGGGTAGCCAGGGCAGCCAGGGCCATCAGAGCGATCGGCGCGAGCAGCGAGATCGGCGCCCGGTGGGCGGCCGCCGGCGCCGGGCCGAGAAGCAGCAGCGCGCCGCCGGCGGCGGCAGCGAGGACCGCCGCCGCGAGCCGCGAGGTGACCATGATCCCGGCCGTTCCACGCTGCGATGCCATGTCCCTATCCCGTCGTGGGCATAACACACGAGTATACGGCAGAAGCGTACGGGGGCGTGGCCACCGGCGCTGGGGGCCGCGCCCGTTTCGTTCTACACTCCTCCGGAATCGATCAGAGGAGACCTGGAATGCCCACGCGAGTCCTCTTCGTGCCGGCGCTCGCCTGCGCCGGGCTGCTGGCGGCGGCCGCGGCGCGTCCCGCCTTCCCCTCGTTCAGCATCGAGCAGGTGCTCGGCGCGCCGTTCCCCTCGCTGCTGACGGCAGCGCGCCAGGGCGAGCGTGTGGCCTGGGTGATGGATCGCCACGGCGAGCGCAACGTCTGGGTGGCGGACGGACCGGATTGGGTGCCGCGCCAGGTCACCGGATACCTGGGCGACGACGGTCAGCCGCTGGCCAGCCTGCGGTTGACTCCGGACGGCCAGACGGTCCTCTACGCCCGCGGCACCGAGGTCAACGAGGCCGGCGAGTCGGCCAACCCGGCGAGCCGCGCGCAGGCGCCGAAGCAGCAGGTCTGGGCGGTGGCCGTGCCGCCCGCCCCGGCGTCCGGAGAGGCCGCCGGCGACGCGGCGAGCGCTCGTAGGGCCCCGCCTCGCCTGCTGGGCGACATGGGGTGTGCGGAGGAAGGCTGCGAGGACATCCAGGTCTCGCCCGACGGCCGCTTCGCGGTCTGGACCGCGAAGCATCACCTCTGGCTGGCGCCTCTGGCCGCGGCGGAGACTCCAGCCGCAGGCGCGGCAGCCACGGCGGGTGCGGAGAGCGCGGCAGCTGGTGGCGCGGAGGCCCGGACGGCCCCGGTGGCGGCGGAGCCTTCCGGCGCCATGGCCCTGGCAGCTTCCGGCGCGGCGGTACCATCGCGGACCGGCGCGGCAGCTGCGGCAGCCACCGGCGCGGCGGCTCCGGCCCGCCAGCTCCTCGCCCTGCAGGGCGACGCCTCCCAGCAGCGCTGGTCGCCGGACGGCAAGCGCCTCGCCTTCCGCCTCCACCGCGGCGATCACAGCTACATCGCGGTCTACGAGCTGGCCACCGAGCGGGTGGTCTACCTGGCTCCGAGCGTCGACCGCGACGAGGTGCCGCGCTGGTCGCGCGACGGCTCGCGCATCGCCTTCATCCGTGAGCCGTCGGTGGCCGAGAAGCTGCCGCTCATCCCCGAGCGGCCGCATCCGTGGAGCCTGTGGCTGGGCGATCCGGCGACCGGCGAGGCGCGTGAGATCTGGCGCGGCGCCGCCGGTCCGGAGGGCTCGCTGTCGCCGTTCGCCGCCGACTCGCTGTTCTTCGCGGCCGGCGATCGCATCGTCTTCGCTGCCGAGCAGAACGAGGGCGGCCGCAACCACCTGTACTCCATCCCGGCGGCCGGGGGACAGCCGGCCGAGCTGACCCCGGGGGATTACGACGTCGAGGACGTCGAGCTCAGCGCCGACGGCGGCAGCGTTCTCTACTCGGCCAACGAGCACCGCGCGGACCCCGCCGACGAGGACCGCCGCCACCTCTGGCGGGTGAGCGTCGCCGGCGGCGCGCCGCGGGCGCTCACCGCGGGAGAGGGGATCGAGTGGTCGCCGGTCGAGACGGGCGACGGCAAGGTGGTGCTATGCCTGGGCTCGACCGCCACCACGCCGGCAGCTCCGTACCGTCTCGCCGCGGGACCCGGCCCGGGCCCGGGCGCCGCCACGGGCTCGGGCTCGGCGTCCGGCGCAGCCGCCGTTGCCGGCGCCGCGGCGCCGGCCGGCAACCGCGTGCCCCTCGCCCCCGATCTCCTGCCTGCCGATTTTCCAGCCGGCGAGTTGGTGGTGCCGCGGCAGGTGATCTTCAAGAGCTCGGACGGCCTGCTCGTTCACGGCCAGCTGTTCCTGCCGCGCACTGCCCCCTCTCCGGGAAGCTCGGGGGGCGGCGGCTCGCTGCCCGCCCTGGTCTTCACTCATGGCGGGCCCGTCCGGCAGATGCTGCTGGGCTTCCACTACATGCAGTACTACCACAACGCCTATGCGATGAATCAGTACCTCGCCAGCCGGGGCTACGCCGTGCTGTCGGTCAACTACCGCCTCGGCATCATGTACGGGCGCGCCTTCCGCGAGGCGCCGAATAGCGCCTGGCGCGGCTCGGCCGAGTACGGCGACGTCGTGGCGGGAGCTCACTTCCTGCAGCAGCTGCCGCAGGTCGATCCGCATCGCATCGGGCTCTGGGGCGGCTCCTACGGCGGCCTGCTCACCGCGCTCGGCCTGGCGCGCAACTCCGACCTGTTCCTCGCCGGAGTGGACTTCCACGGCGTCCATGACTGGTCGCTCTTCCTGCCCCGCTGGGACGGCGCGGCGGCGTCCCCGGCCGCGCCGCCCGATCTCCGGGAGGCGTACCAGCTGGCGTTCGCGTCGTCCCCCGACGCGGCTGTCGACTCCTGGCGCTCGCCGGTGTTGCTGATCCACGGCGACGACGACCGCAACGTGCCGTTCGGCCAGACCCGCGACCTGACCCAGCGGCTGCGCGGCCGCGGCGTGACGGTGGAGGAGCTCATCTTCCCGGACGAGATCCACGACCTGCTGCTGTGGCGGGACTGGGTCCGTTCCTACCGCGCGGCCGCCGACTTCTTCGACCGCCGCCTGCGGGGAGGGCATTGAGCAGGGGGCGGCGGGCTTGACATGCCTCGCATGTCTTGGTATTCTATGCCCCGCGTCCCCTCAGGGCCCCCTCCGCTCCGACGCTTGAACTTCGGGTGGCGCTGAGGGTAGGATGAAGGCAAATGCTTGAGAGAGTTTGATCGGGAAGGAAGGAGTCTCTCCGCTCTCGCCCCATCGCCGCTCCAGCCAATGGTCCGGCGCCATGTCGGCGCCGGCCTGAATGTCCAGAGGGTCCCGGCCGCCGGGACGACTCGCCCCTACGAGGAGGCACCATGCCACGAGTTCCGCAGCAGCTCTTACGTCCGACGCTAATCCTGGTGCTTGGGCTGGCGGTCGCCGCCGGCGCCTTCGCGTCGCCATGGGGTGCCGCGCCGCGTCCCGGTGGCGCCCACGCGGCGCCCGCCGCGCGGCTCGCCGGCACCACGATCGGCACACGGGTGCCGGTGATGGTCGAGCTGGCCGAGCCGCCGGCGGCGATCGACTGGGCCGCCGCGCTGGCCGACAAGTCGGTGCCGAAGGCGCAGGCGCTCGCCAACGCCCGCCGGGCCGCCAAGGCCAAGATCGCGCTGCTCGCGCCGCGCCAGAGCCAGCTGAGCGCGACGCTCAAGGCCGCCCCCTTCGGCGCCCGCGAGCTGTTCCGCTTGCAGCGGGTCATGAACGCGGTCGCGGTCGTGATCGAGCCGTCGAAGCTCGACCAGATCCGGGCGCTGCCCGGCGTCAAGCGGGTGCGGGTGATCGCCCCCGAGTACCCGCTCAATGCCACCAGCGTGCCGTTCATCGGCGCGCCGCAGGTCTGGGACCTGCCCGAGCCCATCACCGGCACCGGCGTCCGCATCGGCATCATCGACACCGGCGTCGACTACCTGCACCCGATGTTCGGCGGTACCGGCCTGCTCGCCGACTACAAGGCCGAGTCCGCGGCGACCAGCAAGTTCACCACCAAGGGCTCGTTCCCCACCGCCAAGGTGGCCGGCGGCTTCGACTTCGTCGGCGACGCCTACGACGGCACCAACACGCCGATGCCCGATCCCAACCCGATGGACTGCTTCGGCCACGGCTCGCACGTCGCCGGCACCGCCGGCGGCGGCGGCGTCAAGAGCGACGGCACGCCGTTCACCGGGCCCTACGGCCCGTCGACGCCCTTCAGCTCGCTGCGCATCGGCCCGGGCGTGGCGCCAGGCGCGCAGATCTACGCCATCCGCATCTTCGGCTGCGGCGGCTTCACCGGCGTGACCACGCAGGGCATCGAGTTCGCGGTCGACCCCGACGGCGACGGCGACTTCTCCGACCACCTCGACGTCATCAACATGTCGCTCGGCTCGCCCTTCGGCGGTCTCTCCGACACCTCCGCCCAGGCTGCCGACGCGGCCGCGCTGGTCGGCATCGTGGTCGTTTCCGCGCAGGGCAACAACGGCGACACCTACTTCATCAGCGGCAGCCCGGGCGTGGCGGAGCGGGGCATCGCGGCGGCGGCGAGCGTCGACGCCGGCGTCAAGGCCGCGGCGGTCGTGGTCAACGCCCCGGCCTCCATCGCCGGCAGCTACGCGGCGCAGCCCGCCGCCTTCGGCGGCTCGACGCCGCCACCGTCCGGACAGACCGGCAACGTGGTCGAGGTGCAGTCGGCCACCGGCACGCCCGCCCAGGGGTGCGATCCGCACTACACGAACGCCGCGGCGATCAAGGGCAACATCGCGCTGATCATGCGGGGCATCTGCAAGTTCCAGGCGAAGGTGACCAACGCCCAGGCCGCCGGCGCGATCGCCGCCATCGTCTTCAACAACGTCCCCGGCGATCCCACCCTCATCAACATGGGTCCGGACGGCGTCTCGCCCCCGGTCACCATCCCGTCGGTGTTCATCGACACCGCCGACGGCACGCTGATCGCCGGCACGAGCGGCGTCAACGCCACCCTGGCGTTGGTGAGCGCGGCGGACACGCTGGCCTCGTTCAGCTCTCGCGGTCCGCGCGGCGGCGGCTCCTTCCCGATCGGCCTCAAGCCCGACGTCGCGGCTCCCGGGCTGAACATCCCGTCGACCGAGACCGGCGTCACCTGCACCAGCGCGACCCAGGGCTGTATCAGCCCCGACCCCTCCGGCTTTATCCCCGGCGGCCAGGTGCTGGTCCTGTCGGGAACCTCGATGGCGACGCCGCACACCGCCGGCACCATGGCGCTGCTGCGGGAGCTCCACCCCGACTGGTCGGTCGAAGAGCTGAAGGCCCTGCTGATGAACGGCGCCGTGCACGATGTCACGGTGGGCATCAACACGGTGGGCTTGGACCCCGCCACCAAGTACGGCCTCGGCCGTATCGGCGCCGGCCGCATCGACGTCCCGAGCTCGGCCCAGAACAGCGTCACCGCGTTCAACGACGACGACCCGGGCACCGTCACGCTCGGGTTCGACAGCGCGGTGGTCTCGAGCGTCGATCGGGTCAAGCAGCTGCGGGTGGTCAACCATGGCTCGCAGGCAGCCACCTTCGACGTCGGCGTCGACGACCTGACGGTCGCCCCCGGCGTCTCCTTCTCGCTGGTCGATCCCAGCCAGGCGTCGCTCAGCGTGCCGGCGGACTCCGCCGTGCAGGTGGCGGTGCAGATGAAGGCCGACGCCACCAAGATGGACCACACCGCCGACGCGACCGTGTCGGCCACCCAGGCAGACCCGATCTTCGGACTGGGTGCCCTGCCGCGCCACGTCCTCACCGAGGCAGGCTCCTACCTCACCTTCGGGCAGGGAGGGGCCACCAAGCTGCGGGTGCCGCTCTACTCGGCGCCGGTGGCCGCATCGGCGATGGCCGGCGCCGCCCCGATCTCGACCGACAGCAGCGGTGCCGGCACCACGGCCATCCAGCTCTCCGGCATCGGCGTCTGTACCGGAACGGTGGCTGCCGGACAGTGCAACGGCAATTTCCCGGTCAGCGAGGCTTCGCTGGTCACGCCCTTCGAGCTGCAAGCCGTGCACGCGCTCGATCCCACCATCCCGCCCTTCGCCAACATCCAGTACGCCGGCGTGGCCTACGACCATCGTGACGATCTGATCCTCTTCGGCGTCTCCACCTGGGGACCGTGGTCCACGCTGAACGACGTCTCCTTCAGCATCTACATCGACACCCAGAACAACGGCACCTTCGACAAGGTGCTGTTCAGCTCCAACCCGGGGACGATCGCTGCCGACTTCGGGGGCAATGGTGGCGCCAACGGTCAGGACGTCCCCCTCACCGCCTTCCTCGACGTCCCGTCGGGGAAGATCTTCGGTCCCGAGACCTTCGTCAACCTGCTGCCGGCGAACATCGTGGACACCCGCGTCTTCAACAACAACGTCATCCTCCTCGGCGCCAGCCCGAAGGACCTGGGCTTCAAGGGCACCGCCTTCCACTGGAAGGTCGAGACCTGCCCGGGCTTCCAGCCGCTCTGCGTCCAGGTCGGCGGCCCCACCTTCTTCTACGACCAGGCGAATGGTCCCTTCACCTGGAACTATGCCGCGCAAGGCCTCGACTTCGGCGGCAGCTTCCTCGCCTTCGATCTCGACGGCACCAGCGTGCCCGCCAACTTCAACATCGGCAACTACATCAACAACGGCTCCCTGGGCGCCCTGCTGCTCCACACCCACAACGCCGGCGGCACGGAGGCGCAGGTCCTGCCGCTGCAGGGCTCGCGCTTCGCCGACGTCTCGGTGGCCACCTCGGTGTCGCCGGCGACCGTCCCGGCGGCGAAGATCAACACCCCCGTGACGCTCACCATCCAGGCATCCAACGCCGGCCCCAACAAGGCGCGCCAGGTGGTCGTCTTCGACGCGCTGCCGAGCGGCCTTACCTACGTCTCGGATGACGGCGGCGGCGCCTACGACCCGAACCTCGGGCTGTGGACCGTCGGCCAGCTCGCCGTCGGCGCCAGCGCCACCCTCCACGTCACGGCGGCCGTGACCGGCACCGGCGAGATCGTCGACACGGCGCAGATCGCGTCGTCGAAGCCGATCGACCCGAACCCCGAGAACGACTCGTCCCAGGTGACGCTGAACGCGCCCCGCCTGGCCGACCTGGCGGTCACCGCCAGCGCCAGCGCCAGCAGCGTCAACGTCGGCGCGGGAGTCACCTTCACCGTCAAGCTCGACAACAACGGCGCCAACGCCGGTGGCGATCCCTCCTACAGCCCGCGCGTCCACGTCATCCTCGGCGGCGCCAAGTACGACGCCGCGCACATCAGCGTGTCGCAGGGGAGCTTCGATCCCACCTCCGGCATCTGGCAGCTGGGCAGCGTCGGCAGCGGCATCACCGAGACCCTGCAGTTCCGGGTGGTGCCGCTCCACGCCGGCTCGCTGGGGATCCACGTCGCCGCGATCGCCTCGACGCCGGACCCGAACCTGATCAACAACCACGCCAGCGCCACGGTGAGCGTCCACTAGCCACCACCAACCATCCCCGGCAGGCGGGCGACCGCCGC
>DATNKH010000837.1:0-3499 GCA_035603475.1 Thermoanaerobaculia bacterium | reverse complement strand
CGCGGATCGGTGCGGCCGAACATCACGCTGCCCATCTCCACGCCGCGCACGCCGCCCTCGCGGTAGAGCGCCACCGACAGCGCTTGCGCCGGGTACTGCCGCGGCGGGATCGCCGGCAACAGCCGGCGCGCATCGACGTAGACGGCGTGGCCGCCGGTGGGCTGCACGATCGGCACGCCGAGCGCGGTGAGCCGGGCGCCGAAGCTCCGCACCTGGCCGATGCGGAAGCGCAGGTAGTTCTCGTCCAGCACCTCGCGCAGCCCGCGCGCCACCGCTTCGAGATCGCGGCCGGCGAGGCCGCCGTAGGTCGGGAAGCCCTCGACGAGCACCAGCCGCTCCTTCAGGCCATCGATCAGCGCGGCGTCATGGCTGGCGATGAAGCCGCCGATGTTGGCGAGGCCGTCCTTCTTGGCACTCATCAAGCAGCCGTCGGCGAGGCGGAACACTTCGCGCACGATCTCGGCCACCGGCCGCTCGCGCTGTCCCGGCTCGCGCTGCTGGATGAACCAGGCGTTCTCCGCGAAGCGGCAGGCGTCGATGAAGAACAGCACGCGATGCTCGCGGCACAGCTCCGCCATGGCGCGGATGTTGGCGAGCGCCACCGGCTGGCCGCCGCCGGTGTTGTTCGTCAACGTCAGCAGGGCGACCGGCAGGTCCGCGCGCGGCGTCTCCTCGAACAGTCGGCGCAGGCGCTCGAGATCGATGTTGCCCTTGAACGGATGGTCGGCGGCCGGCTGGTGCGCCTCGGGGATGACCAGGTCGACGGCGATGCCGCCGTGGGCCTCGACGTTGGCGCGCGTCGTGTCGAAATGTGAGTTGTTCGGCACGATCATGCCCGGCCGCGTGAGCAGCGACGAGAACAGCAGGTTCTCGGCCGCCCGGCCCTGGTGCACCGGCAGGAAATGCTCGTAACCGAAGACGTCGGCGATCGCCGCGGCGAGGTGGTAGAAGTTCCGCGAGCCGGCGTAGGCCTCGTCGCCCGTCATCATCCCGGCCCACTGCCAGTCCGACATCGCGGCGGTCCCGGAATCGGTGAACAGGTCGATGAACACCGACTCCGAGGGAATCCTGAACAGGCTGAACCCGCCCGCCGCCAGCAGCCGCTCGCGCTCGGCGCGCGGCAGCAGGCGGATGGGCTCGACCACCTTGACGCGCCAGGGCTCCGGCACCGGCAGGCCCGCGAAGACGTCCTCCTCCATGGCACACTCTCTCCTGGCGTCGCCTACGAGACCCCCTTATATCTCCCCGGTGCGGCCCAGGGACCGCGGCGAGCCTGATGTACGATGCCCGGGACGATGACCACCGCCGCGCCCCCGGAGACCAGGCCGCTCATCGAGATCCGCGACCTCAGCCGCAGTTACGTCGAGGGCGGACGCGAGCATCCCGAACATCCGGTACTGCGCGGCGCCACGGCGACGATAAGGCGGGGTGAGCTGGTGGTGCTGCTGGGGCGCAGCGGCTCGGGCAAATCGACCCTGCTGAACCTGCTCGCCGGCATCGACCTGCCGAGCTCCGGCGAGGTGGTGATCGACGGCGTGCCGCTGTCGCGCCTCGGCGAACGCCAGCGCACCCTGTTCCGGCGCGATCACATCGGCTTCGTCTTCCAGTTCTTCAACCTGATCCCCACCCTGACCGTGGAGGAGAACCTGCTGCTGCCGCTCGAGCTCAAGGGAAAGCTGAGACCGGCCGACCGGCAAGCGGCGCTGGCGCTGCTGGCCGAGGTCGGGCTCGCCGACCGCGGCGGGAGCTTTCCGGATCTCCTCTCGGGCGGCGAGCAGCAGCGCCTGGCGGTGGCGCGGGCGCTGGTCCACGACCCGTTGCTGGTGCTCGCCGACGAGCCGACCGGCAATCTCGACCTCGAGACCGGCCTGCAGGTGCTCGAGCTCCTCGACCGCCTCACCCGGCGTGCCGGCAAGACGATGGTGATGGTCACCCACAGCCCCGAGGTGATCGGCCTGGCCGACCGCGTGTTCCGCATCGAGAGCTGCCGGCTGGCCGAGGCCGCCGGAGGCGGAGCTCAGGCTTGAGGCCGCCCGGCCCGGCCTCCGGCGGAGTCGGCGGCCTGCCGCTGCTGTGGCGCGCTTCCCTGCGGCAGATGCAGCGGCGGCCCGGCCAGATGGCGCTGGTGATCGTGGGCGTGGCGCTCGGGGTCGCGGTGGTGGTCGGGGTCGACCTCGCGAGCCGCAGCGCCGAGCGTGCCTTCCAGGTCTCCACCGAGGTCGTGAGCGGGCGCGCCACCCACCAGATCGTGGGCGGCCCCGAGGGGCTGCCGGAGTCGCTGTTCCCGCGCCTGGTGCTCGCCACCGGCGTCGCCGCCGCGCCGATCGTCGAGAGCTACGTGACCCTGCCGGCGCAACCGGGCCAGCCGGCGCGCCTGCTCCACCTGCTCGGCATCGACCCGTTCTCGGAGGGGCGACGCGCAGGCAGCGCGGAGGACGCAGGCGGCACGGGACCCTCGGTCGGCGGGGGCACCGACGGCGCCGGCGCCTCTCTCTCGCCGCTCCTGCTGCGCCCCGGCACCTGCCTCCTCGCGGCCACCACTGCCGCCGAGCTCGGCCTCCACGCCGGCGACCGCTTCACGGTACGGGTCGGCGGGCAGACACGGCCGCTCGAGCTTGCCGGCGTCATCCAGCTCGCCGGCGCCGGCGCGCATGGCACCGGCAGTGACAGCGAAGCGCTGGCCGATCTGCTGGTGATGGACATCGCGGCGGCCCAGGAGCTCCTCGGCCGTCCGGGCCGGCTCGACCGCATCGACCTGCGCCTGGAGCCGGCGGCTGGCACGGCCGGCGCAGCCGCTCCGGGAATCCCGGCGGATCAGGCAGCGCCGCCTCGGATCTCGGCACTCCTGCCACCCGGCGCCCAGCTGCTGCCGGCGCCGCTGCACGGCCGCGACATGTTTGCGATGACCCGCGCCTTCCGCGTCAATCTCACCGCGCTGTCGTTGCTCGCCCTGCTCTGCGGCGCCTTCTTGATCTACAACACCATGACCTTCTCCGTGATCCAGCGCCGTCCCCTGCTCGGCACGCTGCGCGCCCTGGGCGTCACCCGCGGCCAGGTCATGGCGCTGGTGATGGGCGAGGCCGCGGCGGTGGCGGCCGTCGGCACCGGCGCCGGGCTGCTCGCCGGGGTGCTCCTCGGGCGGGGCCTGCTGCGGCTGGTCGCCCAGACCATCAACGACCTCTACTTCGCGGTCTCGGTGCGCGGCCTCGACCTGTCCCCGGCCAGCTTCCTGGCGGGCACGGCGATCGGCGCCGGCGCCACCCTCGCCGCCGCGCTGGCCCCCGCCCTCGAAGCGACGCTGACGCCGCCGCGCGCCGTGCTCAGCCGCTCGCTGCTCGAGGCGCGCCTGCGGCGGGCGCTGCCTCGCGCCACCGCCCTCGGCGGCGCCCTGCTGCTCGTGGGCGGCGTCCTGCTGGCGCTGCCGGCACCGCGGTCAGGACGGGCCACGGGCGGCGGCCTGGTGCTCGGCTTCGTGGGCCTGGGGGCGGCGATCGTCGGC
>DATNKH010000836.1:0-3346 GCA_035603475.1 Thermoanaerobaculia bacterium | reverse complement strand
CACCGGGTTCAGGGCGAAGAACTGCCGCCGGCCCGCGTCGGCCTCGTTCGGCGGCAGCCGGATGCCCTCGATCAGCGTCGCCGCCAGCGCCGCCGGCTCCAGCCCCTCGAGCTGGCGCAGCACCGGCGGCTGCACCGCGTAGTCGCGCTCGAGCTCGCGCAGCAGGTCGCGCCTCACCGCGTCCCCGGCCAGCACCTCTGCGAGCAGGTCCTGGGCGTCCAGGGCCTCGACCCCGGCGCGCCGCAGCACCTCGCAGAACATCACGTGCTCGCCGCGCGCCTCGTCGCCGTCGAGGATGTCGTCGAACAGCAGCCGCTCCATGATCGACGGCACCATCCAGTCGATCTCGCGCCCCGGCCGATGCACGAGGACGCGCCGCAGCCGTCCGATCTCAGAATCGACTCGAATCGTCATGTTTTTCCGCCAGAAGGAAGGCTGGTGTCCGCCCTGCTCGACCCGGCCGGCGGCCGGCGGCGAATCATACAACAGCACCGGCGCCACTCCGCCCCCGGGCCCCCCCTATCCTCGGCGCCCCCGCCCCCTCTGTGTTATCATGAACCCCAGCAGTCGATTCACAGTCAGCCGGGGTCCTCGCCGTGACCCCACGCGAAGAGATGGAGCGAGACCACCCTTCCGATCCTCCCTCGGCTGTACGTGCGCGGCACCTCGCGCGGGTGCCCCTTCCCTACGACGACGACTCCTCCTCCTCCTGGCCGGCAGCGGCACCGACGCCGCGGCACCGCGGGCGCCCGCTCCCCTGCGCACGCGCCCAAGTCGTCCTCGCCGGCCTCCTGGCCTCGGCGGCGCTGGTGTCGGCGGCCTGCTCCGGGAACCACCACCCGGTCACCACGCCCTCCACGGCCGGCCCCGTCACCCGCGGCATGGCATCCTGGTATGGCTCGAAGTTCGACGGCCGCCGCACCGCCAACGGCGAGCGCTACGACATGCGCCAGCTGACGGCGGCCCATCCCACCCTGCCCTTCGGCACGCTGGTCCAGGTGACCAACGTCGAGAACGGCCGCCAGGTCGTCGTGCGCATCAACGACCGCGGCCCGTTCGGCCGCCGGCGCGTCATCGACCTCTCCTACGCGGCGGCGCGCGAGCTGCGGATGGTGGGTCCCGGCACCGCCCGGGTCGAGCTTGCCGTCCTCGGCCGCTTCGATTCCATGGCTCCCGCGTCGCCGGCCCAGCCCATGCTGCTGGCCGCCGCCGCCGTTCCGGCGGCGCCTGATGCCGCGCCCCCGGGAACCCCGACCGCCGCGGCCGCCCCCGCGATCGACGCCTACACTGTGCAGGTCGGCGCTTTCGGCGAGGCCGAGCGCGCCGAGGCGCTGCAGCGGGACCTCGCCGGCCGCTATCCTGCGGCGGTGGTCCTCTCCGACGGCACCTGGAGCCGGGTGCAGGTCGGCCGCTTCGGCGACCGCGAGGAGGCCGAGACCCTGCGCGCCGAGCTGGCGTCCAGCGGCCTCGCGGCCATCGTCGTCGCCGCGCGCTGAACGCCATCGCCGCGGCCACGCCGGTACCCCGCTCGGCCGCGCGCGACGTTCTTCCCTGAATCGACACCGAAGACGAGGAGACCCGTGGAATGCAAGGTAGCAGTCACGACCCCCGCGCCAGGTTCGTCACCGTGCCCGTGCCGGCCGCGCCGCCCAGAAATGTGATCGTCGCGGCCTGCTGGCTGCTCGCGGCCGCGGCGGCGCTGCTTCCCCCGGCGCTCCCGGCCGCGCCGAAGCCCCCGTCGACGCCGGCGGCGCCGACTCTCGCGGAGGTGCTCGCGCGATCGCTAGCCGCGCGCGGCGGCGGTCAGAAAGTGCACGCCGTCACGACCCGCCGCGAGGTCGGCATGCTGGCGCTCGGGGCCGGCAACGAGTGGCCGTTCACCGTCGAGCACAAGCGCCCGCGCAGCTTCCGCATGGAGATCGAGCTGCAGGGCGCACCGCTGGTCCGCACCTTCGACGGCGCTCACGGCTGGCAGAAGCAGCCGCAGGGCGCTGCCCCCGAGCCGCTGGCCGGCGACGACCTGCACAACATCTTCAATGAAGCGGATTTCGACAACGCGCTCGTCGACACCTCGACCAAGGGCAAGGCCGAGCTGGTCGGCAAGGAGACGGTGGGCGGCCATGACGCCTACAAGGTCCGCGTCACGCTGCTCAGCGGCGACGTCTTCGACTATGGCGTCGACGCCGTGTCCTATCTCCCCATCCACTGGGAAGGCAGCCGGCTGATCAACGGCAAGCCGGTCGTGTTCGAATCCGATTTCACCGACTACCGCGACGCCGGCGGCGTGAAATACCCCTTCCAGATCGAGTCGTCGATCAAGGGCAGCGCCCAGAAGCAGAAGATCACCTTCACCAAGATCGAGATCAACGCGCCGATCGACGACGCGCGCTTCACCCCCGCCTCCATCGCCGCGCCCCCCGCCGCGGCGCCGCCCGCCGCCGCGCCACCGCCGACTCCGAAGCCAGCCCCGCCACCGCCGCCGCCGCCCGGCTGAACCATGGTTCGGTTTGCGGGCGTCGGGAACCTCGCTCGCATGCGCTCGCTCGGCCCCGCCGCCTCTCATGCCGGGGATCGGGAAAAAGGAAGGCCCGTACGACTGCCGGGGCTGCGGCCCCCGCGGGGCGCCTTTCCGGTCTACTCGCGCTCGACCACCATCGCGAAGCCGACGCCGCCGGCGGCGCAGATGGTGAGCAGGCCGAGGTTCTGGCCGCGGCGCCGCAGCTCGTAGAGCAGCTGCATGACGACGCGCGCGCCGGTGGCGCCGAACGGGTGGCCGATGGCGATCGAGCCGCCGGTGACGTTCAGGCGGTCGAGATCGATCTCCCCCATCGGCTCACCGCGGCCCAGCTCCTCGCGCGCGAACCGCGGCGAGGCGAAGGCCTTCAGGTTCGACATGATCTGCGCCGCGAACGCCTCGTGCATCTCGACCAGGTCGATGTCGGAGAGCTTCAGGCCGGCGGCGTCGAGGGCCGCCGGCGCGGCGTATGCCGGACCCTGCAGCAGCTGCTCGCGCGGATCGACCGCCGCGTAGGCGTAGGCGCGCAGGTAGCCCAGCGGCTGGTAGCCGAGCGCCTTCGCCCGCTCCTCGGTCATCATCAGCACCGCCGAACCGCCGTCGGTCAGCGGGCTCGAGTTGCCGGCGGTGAGCGAGCCGTAGCGGCGGTCGAACACCGGCTTGAGCTTGGCCAGCGCCTCGAGCGTGCTGTCGCTGCGGATGCCGTTGTCCTGGGTGACCGCCTGGCCGTAGCGCGGCGGCGGGAAGACCGGCGTGATCTGCGCGGCGAGCCGCCCGTCGGCGGTGGCGGTGGCGGCGCGCTGGTGCGACAGCAGCGCGATCTCGTCCTGG
>DATNKH010000835.1:0-7931 GCA_035603475.1 Thermoanaerobaculia bacterium | reverse complement strand
GGGGGGGCCTCGTCCTCGGGGAGGGGAGAGAGGTGGGGACAGGATCGTGGGGAGCAAAGGATTAATTGGCTATGATCTTGACATGTCCCCATCCCTGACCGTGGCGACCTGGAACGTCAACGGCCTGCGGGCGCGGGCCGCCCAGTTCGTGGAATGGCTCGGCCGCGACCGGCCGCGGGTGGTCTGCCTGCAGGAGATCAAGAGCAAGCCGGAGCAGCTGCCCCCCGAGGTGCATGACGCGGCGGGGTACTGGTGGTACTGGCACGGCGCCGGCGGCTACTCGGGGGTCGCCCTGGGGGTCAGCAAGGAGATGGCGCCGGAGCGTCCGCTCTTCGCCCATCCGGCGTTCGATCACGAGACGCGGATCGTCACCGCCGACCTCGGGGAGCTGCTGGTCGCGTCGGTCTACGTGCCCAACGGCGGCAAGGACTTCGCCGCCAAGCTCGCCTTCCTCGGCGCCCTCGGGGAGTGGGCTGGCGCCCAGCGCGCCGCCGGCCGGCGCGTCGTTCTCTGCGGCGACCTCAACGTCGCGCGCACCGACCGCGACGTCCATCCCAAGGAGAGGAAGCCGAACCAGATCGGCACCCGGCCGGAGGAAAGGGCGCTGCTCGAGGCCCTGATCGGCGCCGATCTCGCGGACCTCGGGCGGGCGCTGGACCCGGACAACGACGACCTCTTCACCTGGTGGGCGCCGTGGCAGAACCTGCGCCAGCGCAACATCGGCTGGCGGATCGACTACATCCTCGCCAGCAGCGCGGTCGCTCTCCGTGCCGCCTCCTGCAAGGTCCTGGCGGAGGTCGGCACCAGCGACCACGCGCCGGTGCTGGCCACGCTCGGCGCCTGACCCGATGCCGGCGGCACCTCCAGGCCCAGTAGTCGCCCCCCAGCACTGAGGGGCCGGGTGCCGCGGCGGGCGGGACGATCAGGACGGCATTTCCTGAAGGCCTGGCCTGGTTGGAAGGAGGGCCGGGCGCCGGGAATATTTTGCTCTCCCGGCAGGCTAGGAATGGCCTGGCCGCCGGGGGAATTCCGGCCTCTTCCCTGCGCTTGTAAGGATTAGGCTGCTCTCTCAGATGAAGAGCGGCGTTGTTGCCGCTACGGTTCGCAGGTAGCGATCCGCTTGCACGCGACGCAGCCACGAGGTACTATCTTGCGCGTGAAACTTACGCAACCCCCCGCCGTCACGGGGGCGCGCGGTCCGCAAAGGGACGCCGCCACCAGGCTACTCCTCGTCTCGACCCTGGCGGTCCTGCCGCTGATGGCCGGCCTTCGCCCTGGCACCGCCACGGCGGCCGGCCATCCTGCTCGGCACGCCCGTCACGCGAACGCTGCAGGAATAGTGCCAGCGGTTCTCGACGCTGCCGCCTCTCAGG
The DNA here is from genome assembly GCA_035603475.1 of Thermoanaerobaculia bacterium. Taxonomy (GTDB): domain Bacteria; phylum Acidobacteriota; class Thermoanaerobaculia; order Multivoradales; family UBA5704; genus JASLEW01. Next base: position 6,558 of record DATNKH010000835.1, on the reverse strand, counting down.
CGGCGGTGGCGACGCCGGCCGCATTCCCCACGGCCATGCGCGAAGTTGCCGGCATGTCGCCGCGCGCCCTCGCGATGGCTCTCGACGCGGTCGCCTGCGCGCGCAGCCGCGGCGTCGCCGGACGCGGTGACCTACTGACGCTCATCGACTACTCCCTGCCCTCCACGGCGCCGCGGCTCTGGGTGCTCGACCTGGCGCGCGGCAAGGTGCTCTTCCATGAGCTCGTGGCCCACGGCGCCGGCAGCGGCGACAACTACGCCACCCGGTTCTCCAATGCCCCGGACAGCCGGCAGACCAGCCTCGGCCTGTTCCTGACCGGCGGCACCTACGAGGGGGGCAACGGCTACTCGCTGAACCTGAACGGCCTCGACCGGGGAGTCAACGATCGCGCCGAGGAGCGCAGGATCGTGATGCACGGCGCCTGGTACGTCAGCGCCGACCACGCCCGGGACTTCGGCCGCCTCGGCCGCAGCTGGGGCTGCCCGGCACTGCCCGTCGCGAGCGCCCACTCGGTGATCGACGCCATCAAGAACGGCACCTTCCTCTTCTCCTACGCCGGTGGCCCCGCCCTCCAGACCGTCCAGGCCGCTCTCCGGTCCGCCTGCGCGGCCCCGCCGGTCCGCTCGGCCTCATCGGCCCCGGCGGCCCCGGCGGCCCCGGCGGCCGGCGGCGCGATCACGGCGGCGGCCACCGCCGCGATCACGGCCGGCGCGAACTAGCTCTTCAGCGAGCCGGCGCCCGGCGCGAGGGTCGCGGGATCGACCGGGTGGGCCGCGAGCTCGAGCCTCTCCTCGTACACGAACGGCAACTTGTGCAGCTGCCGGTGCAGCTCCTGCACGCCCGGAAAGGGGCCGCTGACCGTCCCCCAGGCGCGGTAGGCATAGCAATGGACCGGCGCGTAGAGCTCCACCGCCCGGGGCTTGCCGGCCTCGGGCTCTCTCTCCTCCTCGTCCCTGGTGACGCGGACCTCGACGCCGGGCGCCGGCGCGCCGAGGACCGCGCGGATCTGCTTCGCGGCAGGCTCGGAGAAGGCCTCGACGCTGAAATCGAAATGGCCGCCGGTGACCTCGCGGACCCGCGCCAGGCGCAGGCCGAGATGGTTGGCGGGCGCCCCGGCGGGTGGGGAGGCCGGGGCGGGCGCGGCGGGCGGCGCGAGCATGGCGGGCGGCGCAAGCGCTGCGACGAGTCCTCTGGCCAGCTCGCCGGGAACGAAAGCCAGGTGACGGGCTCGGGAATCGACTTGGGAATCCACCGGGTCGTGGAGGCGCTCTCCGGCCGGCTCCGGCCGCAGCGGCACCTCCGGTCCGCGGACCGCGCGCTGTCCGGTGCCCGCCTCCTGCTCCGCCAGCAGGCGCTCCCAGGCGCCGGCATCACCCTCGACGACGATCTCGTACCAGGCCATGGCGTGCCCCGGCAGCATGGCCCAGGCCCCGGGTGAAAGTCCAGATCGGCCGTCACGGGTAGACCCACTACCCAGCGCGGCGGCCGTCAGGGCTCGACCGGGATCGGGATCCCTCGCCGCGGCGCAGGCGGTCGAGGACCGCGAAGGGGGCGTAGCAGGCCAGGAAGAGCACCAGCGACAGCGCTTCGAGGCTGAGCAGGTAATACGGCCAGGGGCCGAGGTAATCGTAGAGGCTCGCCTGCGCCGGCTTGCGCAGCAGGTATCCGTAGTTGGAAACGAGCAGCCAGTCGATCAACGCGGTCACCGCCACGTAGGCTTGCAGCCAGAGCCAGGCGCGCAGGATCGAGCGTGGCCGCGGCCGCATGCCGAGGCCGAGGGTGAGATAGAGGACGGCGACGACCACGCTGGCGTGCAGGAGCTGGAAGGTGATGAAGTGCAGGCTGGGGAAGTCCTCGGCGAGGTCGGGGGTGAGCAGCGCTTGCAAGGTGCCGCTGAGACCCCAGAAGTAGGCGAGCTCGTACGCCGTTCGGTGCCGCCAGACCAACGCGGCGGCGCAGGCCACGATGACCCAATCGCAGAGCTGGAACGGCAGGTGGTCCTTGAAGGCCGCCGGGTCGGCGTGGGCGGCGAGCGCCGCGATCACGATCTCGTCGAGGAGCAGCACCGCGGCCAGGCACCAGGCGATGGCGCGAGGGAGACCGGTGAGGGGGGCGGCGTCGCCGGAGTCGCCGGTGCCGCCGCCGGCGCGGGCCTGCGGCGCGCCGGCGATGGGCCGGGAGCGGCGCGCCAGCATGACCAGGCCGGCGGTGACGGCGGCGGTGGCTCCCAGCACGGCCAGGTGCGAGGGGCCGAAGAGCCGGAACGGGTGGGGAGGAGTCATGGCTGGCCGGTGCCGCGCGCCGGGCGTGAACGTCGCCCGCGCCTGGTGCGCGAAGGCGCGCCGATGTTACGCCGAAACCGCGATGAGATCCGCTAAGATGCCGCCGACGAGATGACCGACGCCGGCAAGACCACCGCCTACAAGTCGGCTGGCGTCGACATCGACGCCCAGGAGAGAGGGCTGGCGCGCGTCAAGGAGCTGGCGCGGGCGACGTTCACGCCCGGCGTCTTGACCGAGATCGGCAGCTTCGGCGGCTTGTTCCGGCCGGAGCTCGCGGGCATGCGGGAGCCGGTCCTGGTCGCCTCCGCCGACGGCGTGGGCACCAAGCTGATGGTGGCCCGGCTCGCCGGCGACTACTCGACGGTGGGGCGCGACCTGGTCAATCACTGCGTCAACGACATCCTGGTGCAAGGAGCGCTGCCGCTGTTCTTTCTCGACTATCTCGGCGCCGGCGCGCTCGAGCCCGACCGGATGGTCGAGCTGGTGCGCGGCGTCGCCGACGGCTGCCGGCAGAACGGCTGCGCGCTGCTCGGCGGCGAGACGGCGGAGATGCCGGGGTTCTACCAGCCGGGCGACTACGAGCTGGTCGGCTTCATCGTCGGGCTGGTGGACAGGCCGCACGTGCTGGACGGCTCGCGCGTGGTCGCCGGCAGCGTGCTCGTCGGGCTGCCCTCGGCGGGCTTGCACACCAATGGCTTCTCGCTTGCCCGCCGCATTCTCTTCGAACAGCTGCGGCTGGGGATCGACGACCAGGCCCCGTGGGCGCGGGAGCTACGGGTCGGCGAGGCGCTGCTCGCCCCCCACCTCTCGTACCTCGCGCCGCTCACGCCGCTGCTGCGGCACCCGGCCATGCGCGCCCTGGCCCACGTCACCGGCGGCGGCCTGACGGACAACCTGCCGCGGGTGCTGTCGCCGGGCCTGCACGCCGAGGTCCGGGTCGGCAGCTGGGAGGTGCCGGAGATCTTCCATTTCCTGCAGGAGCAGGGGGGCGTCGAGACGGAGGAGATGTTCCGCGTCTTCAACATGGGGCTCGGCATGGTGCTGGTGGTGGACCCGGCGGGGTTGCGCGAGGTGCTGGGCGAGCTGCGCCGGTCCGGGCAGCGGTCGTCGGTGATCGGCACGGTGCAGGAAGGCGGCTCCGGCGTGGTCTACGACCTCGGCCCGCTGCCCGGTGCGGCGCAGCCCGGGCTCGACCCCGACCCGGCCCCGCCCGCGGCCGAGACCTCCGCGGACGGTAGTGGACCAGTTTCCCTCGGCGTCCCTTTGGGCGAGGGGCCAAAGTCCCCCGCCCCCGCAGTCTCGGCCCCTCGCCCAAAGGGACGCCGAGGGAAATTGACCCACGACTAAGAAGAGGACCCGACCTGCCCGGTTCTACCCGTAGCGCCTTCGGAGCTCAGACGTGTCGCGCAACTTACCAGCGTCTATCGGATCGCCCCCCGCATCCCCCCACCCCCCTTCCCTCCCCTCCGGGGGGGAAGGGGGCACCACGCCCACCTTCATTGCTCGGGGTCGGTCCAGACCGATGGGCAACTACCCAGCGGACGGCGACGCGTGACCCGGCTCGGCGTTCTGCTCTCTGGCCGCGGCAGTAATTTCCTGGCGCTCCACGACGCCGTGCGGCGCGGCGAGCTGCCGGCCGAGATCGCGCTGGTGGCAGGCAACTCTGCCTCCGCCCCCGGGCTCGAACGGGCGCGCGCTCGCGGCCTGCCGGTGGCGGTCTTCCCCCATCGCGGCGAGCCCGACCGCGCCAGCCACGAGGCCAAGCTGGTCGGCGCCTTGCGCGACGCGGGCGTCGAGTGGGTCTGCCTGGCCGGCTACATGCGGCTGCTGTCGCCGGACTTCTTGGCGGCCTTCCCGCACCGCGTCGTCAACATCCATCCCAGCCTGCTGCCCGCCTTCCCCGGTCTCGACGCCCAGGCCCAGGCGCTGGCGCATGGCGTCAGGATCACCGGCTGCACCGTCCACCTGGTCGACGCCGGGCTCGACAGCGGCCCGATCGTCGTGCAGCGCGCGGTCGAGGTGCTCGACGGCGACACCGCCGAGACGCTCGCCGCCCGCATCCTCGAGCAGGAGCACCTCGCCTACCCCGAGGCGATGCGCCGCCTGCTCACCCGCCGCTGGGAGATCCAGGGCCGGCGGCTGGTCTTCCTGCCGACCGGGCCCGTCTATTTGCAGACAGGATCGGGTTCGTAGATCCGGATGAAGAAGCGGCGGGCGCCGATCGGGGCGCCTTCGGCGGCGTTGCCGAAGGTCGCGGCGAGGGAGTAGTGGTCTTCGACCGCGGACCAGAGGCTCGTCGCGTAGTCGTCGCCGAAGGCGCGGGGACCGAACTCGGGGGTCGGGCGGTTGGCGAGCAGGACGAAGCGGGGGCGGCTGGCGAGCAGGCGCGCGGTGGCCTCGGCTTCGCGGCCGCCGCCGAGGACCCCGGGGAAGATCTCCTCCTCCCGCATGGGATTCGGGAGGCCGGTGACGAAATTGAAGAAGCCGGCCTCCGGGAAGCTCGCCAACCGGTCGCCGGGGCGGGCGCGGCCGGCGAGATAGTCCAGCGTGCCGGCGATCGCGTTGGCCTCTTTCCAAGGCAGGCGCAGGCTGCCGCCGGGCGTGTCGAGGTGGACGATGTGCGGCCCCCAGGCGAGCGCGCCGAGTCGGCAGAGATAGAGGCCGGCGAGAGCCACGGCCAGCACCGCGAAGCGGAAGCGGAAGCCGCCGGGGTCGCGAAGCCGGGGCGCCAGGAGGTCCGTGCCGAGCACGCCGGCCGTGGCCAGCAGCAGCGGCAGCGGCAAGGCGCAGTAGGCGGACATCTCCGGGCCGATCTTGCAGCCGAGCACCACCCGGGAGCCCAGGGCGGCGGCCAGGGCGAAGAGCATGAAGCGGGCGCGCCCGCGGTCCGTCAGCGGCCGGCGCAGCGCGGCCAGGGCGGCGCCGGCGGCAACCAGGGGCAGCGGGAAGAGCGCCGGCGGCAGGTCGTCGGCGATGCGGCCCGAGGGCCATCGCAGCGGACCGCCCCACCAGGCGAAGGCGGCGACGCCGGCGACGACGGCGACGGCGAAGAAGAGACGCGGCAGCAGGCGCGCCCGGGCAGCGGGCCAGCCGGAGGACGCCGCGGGCGCCGCTGGCGCAGTGGGCGCAGCGGGCCGGCCGGCCGGGGACCTCCCGGTCAGGAAACTCGCGCGGCTGGGCCATGCGCAGACCAGCAGGACGAGCGCGTCGAGGGCCAGGCCCCAGGCAAGCACGGGCAACGAGCGGTTGAGACGCCCCAGCCCGGAGACGGAGCCATAGAGCTCCTTCCATTCCTGGGGCATGGCGAGCGCGTGGGTGAGCGGTCCCTGTGCCAGCAGCAGGTGCCACGAGACGCCGGCGAAGGCGGCGACATAGATCGCGAGCGCCGCCGCGGCGCCGAGCGACAGGTCGGCGACGCCCGCCAGGACCTCGGCCGTCAGGAGGGGCGCGGCCGTGCGTGGCGTGGCGGCCGGCGCGTCCCGGCTTGGCGCGCCCTGCGGCGCGGCGCCCGGTGACGCACCGGCTCGATCGGCGACGCCCGGGGCCGGCCCCGGCGAGAGGCCGGGCCGGAAGCGCACGGTGGCGATCAGCAGGATCAGCGCGGTAGCGGCGCCGATCTCGGCGCGCGCGGTGAGAGCGAGAGCGAGGCCGGCGGCCACCAGGGCGCGCCGCCGCCAGCCTGGCTGCCCCAGGCTGGCGGTGAGCGCCAGCAGGGCGCCCGCAAGCGCGTAGAGGCTCGAGGCGGAATAGGGAAAGATGAACGCGCCGCCGTGCGGCGCGCCGAGACAGAAGGCGGCGGCGAGGGCCGTGGCGGCAAGCGCCGAGCGAGGCCCGCCGGCGGCGGCGGCCAGCCGGTACAGCAGGAACAGGATCGCGGCGGCGAGCGCCAGGCAGGCGATCTCGAGCGGCAGCCAGGAAGGACCGGCAGCGAGCGCCGCGGCAGGCGCCGCGCCAGGGGACAGGCTCAGCGGCCGACCTGCAGCCCGGGCGGCGCCGCCCGACGCGCGCAGCACCAGCGCCTGCAGCCAGGGCCCGGCAGGGCCGTAGTAGAAGACGATGTCACGGTACAGCTTCTCGCCGGCCGCCAGCCGCGCCGGCACGTTCATCTCGCGCCCGGAATCGACGAATGGATTGATCCAGCGCAGCCAGTTGGCGCCGAGCGAGGCGGCCGCCGCCACCGTGACCAGCGCGACCTTCGCCAGCGCCGGCCAGGGCGGGCGCCGCGCCCCGCGGGCGGGAAGGGCCGGCGGTCCCGGCGAAACTTGCGCTCCCGGCA
>DATNKH010000834.1:0-10765 GCA_035603475.1 Thermoanaerobaculia bacterium | reverse complement strand
TCCGATCTCTCGCCGCCGTTTGGGCGAGCCGTCGAAGTCCTCTGCCGATTCGCGTTGGCCCGCTCGCCCAAACGGCGGCGGAGAGGGGGTCCGGTCAGCCTTGTCGCTCCACCCTCAGCCGCACGTCCAACGCCTTGGCCGCCTGCCGCGTCGGGGCGGCGAGGAAGGGGTTGACGTCGAGCTCGGCGATGCGCGGATGGCGCTCGACCAGCTGGGCGATGCGCAGCAGGACCTCGACCAGCAGATCGAGGTCCGCTCCCGGCTCGCCGCGGACGCCGGTGAGCAGCCTGATGCCGCGGATGCCGCGCACCATCTCCCCCGCCTCCCAGGCGTCGAGCGGCAGGACGCCGAAACGCACGTCCTCGAAGACCTCCACGTACTTGCCGCCCAGCCCGAACATCAGCAGCGGGCCGAAGCGTGGATCGGTGGTGACGCCGAAGATGACCTCGTGGCCGCCGCGCGCCATCTCCTGGACCAGGTAGCCCGAGAGATGGTGGCCGGCCGCCGCGATGTCGCCGCGCATCGCCGCCACCGCCTCGGCGAGCTCCGCCGCGCTCCGCAGGTCGACCCGCACGGCCCGCGCCTCGGTCTTGTGCACCAGGTCCGGGGCCACCCCTTTCAGCACCACCGGGTAGCCGATCTCCGCGGCGGCGGCCAGGACCGCGGCGGCCTCTCCGTCTGCGGCGCCGGCCTCGCGACTCCCTTCGTCCGCGCCTGCCGCTCCGGCCCCCGCTCCGACCGCTGCGCCGCCGCCCGCGGCCACGAGCCGCCACCTGGCGACCGGGATGCCATAGAGCTCCAGCACCTGGAACGCCTCGGCGGGACCGAGATAGCCGCCGGCGTCGGCGCCGGCGCGATCGAGCAGCGCCGCGACCGCGTCGTCGTCGGCCGCGAGCTCGCGGCCCGCGGGGGCGCCGGCGTCCCCCGCCACGGGCCGGCGGCGCCAGGCGGCGTAGCGGGCGAGCATCGCCAGGGCGAGCGCCGCCGACTCGGGAAAGCGGTACACCGGCGGCAGGTCGCGCCGCAGCTCGAGCTCCTGGTAGAAGTCATCGGTCGCCATGACCACCGCCAGCGTCGGCTTGGCGCGCTCGCGGGTGGCCGCGGCGATCTCGTGCATGATGTCGATCGGATTGGCGAGCAGCGGCGTGACGTTGATCACCATCGCCATGTCGACGCCGGGATCGTCGAGCACAGCCGCCAGGGTGCGGCCGTAGGCCTCGGCGCCGGCCGAGGCGATCATGTCGACCGGGTTGCCGAAGCTGGCCTCGGCCGGGAGGAAGCGGCGCAGCTCGGCGACGGTCGCCGGCGCGAGCTGCGCGAGGTGGAGGCCGAGGTTGATGCAGGCGTCGGTGGCCATGATGGCGGGACCGCCGGCGTTGGTGACGATGCCCACCCGGGGGCCGGCGGGCAGCGGCGAGCGCGCCAGGGCGCGGGCGATGTCGAACAGCTCCTCGATGGTGTTGGCGCGCAGAACGCCGCACTGCTCGAGCAGCGCGGACACGGTCACGTCGGCCCCGGCGATGGCGCCGGTGTGGCTGGTGGCGGCGCGCGCGCCTTCGGCGGTGCGCCCGGACTTGACCACCAGGACCGGTTTCTTGCGCGTGACGCGCTTGGCGATCTCGGTGAAGCGGCGCGGGTTGCCGAACGACTCGAGATACATCGCGATCACCCGCGTCTCGGGGTCGTCCTCCCAGTACTCCAGCAGGTCGTTGCCCGACACGTCGGCCTTGTTGCCCATCGACACGAACTGGGTCAGCCCGATGTCCATGTCCCGCATGACGTTGAGGATGGCGACGCCGAGGGCGCCCGACTGGCTGACGAACCCGACGCGGCCGGCGCGGGCCGGGGTGGGAGCGAAGGTGGCGTTGAGCGACACGCCGGCGGCGGTGTTGATCACGCCCATGCAATTGGGGCCGATCATGCGCACCCCGGCGGCGCGCACCGCCTCCCGCAGCCGCGCCTCGCGCGCCGCCCCCTCGGCCCCGGTCTCGCCGAAGCCGGCGGTGATCACCACCAGGCCGCGGACGCCGCGGGCCAGGCACTGCTCGATCACCTCCTGCACCGCGCCGCGCGGCACCATGACCACCGCCAGGTCGATCGGGTCGGGGATCTCGGCGATCGACGCATAGCAGCGCAGCGAGTGGATGGCCTGGGCGTGCGGGTTCACCGGGAAGATGGCGCCCTCGAACTGGTTGGCGACCAGGTTGTGGAGCAGCGCGAAGCCGATCGAGTCGCGCCGGCGGGAGGCGCCGATGACGGCGATCGAGCGCGGCGCGAAGATGGCGTCGAGCCCGCGCCGCGGCTCGTCGCGCTTGGCGTCCGGGGCGGCGGCCGCGCCGCGCTCGGGATCTGCCATGTCCGCGTGCATGTCCTCGTGCGCTCCGCCCGTCACGCTCGCATCTCCCCGTGTGCTCCGGCTGTCACGTCCGCCGTTCCGGGTGTGCCGGGCGCGCCGCCGGCGCCGCGGGCGCCAGCACCAGCAGCGGGTCCGGAGCCAGCCGGACGACCATGGTGGCGCCCTCGCCTGGCTGGGCTTGCTCGGGGCGTCCGGCCAGATCGGCGCTCGCCGCCGCATCGGAGCGTTCGGCGCGACTGCTTTCCGAGCCCGGCGAGGCCGCCGAGCCCGCCGAGCCCGCCGAGCCCGCCGCGCCGCCGCTGCCGGCGTGCGGGATCGGATCGCCGTCGACCTGCAGGCCGGCCTCGGGCGGCACGGAGAAGACCACCTCCTCCACCGCTCGCACGCTGACGTCGGCGCGCCGCGTGTGCCTGCCGCTCATCACGCCCAGGATGAAGGCGAGCGTGGCAGCGCGGCCGCTGCCGTGAAAGGTCACCAGCTCGAAGCGGCGGTCGTCGGGGCGGGCGCCCGGAGCCATACGGTAGCTGCCGCCATAGTAGGGGATGTTGCAGACGGCGAGGAAAGTGGCGGGGGGCAGCTGCTCGCCGTCGGCCACGATCTCGATCTCGGGGTAACCATAGCGCCACCACTCGCGCACGCCCTGCAGCGCCACTGCCGTCTTGCCGAACCGCGTCTTGAGGCCCCGGTCGAGGGCGGCCAGGGCGCGCCCGTCGAGCCCTGCCGAGATCATCATCAAGAAAGCGCTGGCGCCGGCGAGGCCGGCGTCGAACGAGCGAGCCGGCGCGTGGCAGAGAACGGCGGCGGCGGCAGCCGGGTCGCGCGGCAGCCCGAGAGCGAGCGCCATCAGGTTGGCGGTGCCGCCAGGCAGGATGCCCAGCGCTGTCCGGCTGCCCAGCAGGCCAGCCGCCACCTCGCGGGCGGTGCCGTCGCCGCCGAGCGCGAAGACCGCTTCGACGCGCCCCTCGCGAGCGAGGTCGCCGGCCAGGTCGGTCGCCTGGCCGGGCGCGGCGGTCGGCACCGGCTCGAGCTCGAAGCCCTCCCGCCGGCAGGTGCGGAGGACGGCCTCGAGCACCCGCTCCCAGCGGCCGCGGCCGGCGGTCGGGTTGTAGATCAGCGCGGCGCGGCGCATCGGCATGCCCGGCGGCGAGACGGAACGCGAAGCGGAACGATGAGAGCCATCACGGCCACGGATGGGACAGAGCGATCAGGAGCGATGAGGAGCGATGAGGAGCGATCAAAGCGATGAGTACGATCGGTGCGGATCGAGAGAACCAACCGGGCGGCCGGGATCAGAAGAGGCGGCCCGTGGTGCCGTGGCGCGGCGGCAGGCCGAGGTGCTCGTAGGCGCGCCGGGTGGCCACCCGGCCGCGCGGCGTGCGCTGCAGGAAGCCCTCCTGGATGAGGTAGGGCTCGTAGAGGTCCTCGAGCGTGCCGGCATCCTCCCCCACCGCCGCCGCCAGCGCCTTCAGGCCGGCCGGGCCGCCGTCGTAGTGGGCGATCAGCGTGCCGAGGAGCTTGCGGTCCACGTCCTCGAAGCCGTGCTCGTCCACCTCGAGCAGGGCCAGCGCGCTGCGCGCCGCCGCAAGGTCGATGCGCTCCGTGCGCTCCACCTGCGCGAAGTCACGCACCCGGCGCAGCAGCCGGTTGGCCACGCGCGGCGTGCCGCGGCTGCGCCGGGCCACCTCGTTGGCGCCGGCCTCGTCGATCTGGATCGCCAGCAGGCGGGCGGAGCGCTTGATGATCTGTGACAGCTCCGCCGGGTTGTAGAAGTCGAGGCGGTGCACGATGCCGAAGCGTGCCCGCAGCGGCGCGCTGATCAGGCCGGCGCGGGTGGTGGCGCCCACCAACGTGAACCGCGGCAGCGTGATCTTGACGGTGCGGGCGGCGGGCCCCTGGCCGATCACCAGGTCGAGCCGGTAGTCCTCGAGCGCCGGGTACAGGATCTCCTCGACGGTCGGGCCGAGGCGGTGGATCTCGTCGATGAACAGCACCTCGCCGGCCTCGAGGTTGGTGAGGATGGCGGCCAGGTCGCCGGCGCGCTCGAGGACCGGCCCGGAGGTGATGCGCAGCGGCGCGCTCATCTCGGTGGCGATGAGATGGGCCAGCGTCGTCTTGCCGAGCCCCGGGGGCCCGAACAGCAATGTGTGATCGAGGCTCTCGCCGCGCTCGCGGGCGGCGCGGATGAAGACCCGCAGGTTGTCGACGATCTTGCGTTGACCGACGTACTCGTCGAGCTGGCGCGGCCGCAACGAAGGCTCGACCCCGAGATCCTCGGGGTCCGGTACACCTGAGAGCAGCCGATCCTCGGAAAGCATGCACCGCCATTCTACGCCGGTCTCGGAGGCGCTCCCGGGAAGAGGCGCTGGAAGCTAGAGCCGCGACAGGCGGTTGAGGCTGGCGCGCAGGAGATCTTGGAACGGTGCGTCGGGGCGGTCGCGGCGGGCTTCGGCGACGGCGCGCTCGGCCTGGGCGGGCTTGTAGCCGAGGTTGATCAGCGCGGAGACGACCTCCTCGCTGGCCGGGGCGGCACGGCCGGGGAGCTCGGCGGCGAGCTCGCGCATCTTGTCGCGGAGCTCGAGGACCAGGCGCTCGGCGGTCTTGCGGCCGATGCCGGGGATGCTGGTCAGGCGGCCGAGGTCGCCGGCCGCCAGCGCCGCCAGAAGGTCGTCGGCGGCCATGCCGGAGAGCACCACCCGCGCCAGGCGGGGGCCGATGCCGGAGACCCCGATCAGCTGCTCGAAGAGCTGCTTCTCGCGCTCGCTCCAGAAGCCGAACAGCGCGATGCCGTCCTCACGCAGGTGCGTGTGGATGAAGAGCCGGATCGCGCCGCCCGTGCCGGCGCGCTCGATCTCGTAGAAGGTGGACAGCGGGATCTGGACCTCGTAGCCGACGCCCTGGACGTCGACCAGCACCCGCTCGGGGCTGGAGCGCAGGACCGTGCCCTGGAGGTAGCCGATCAGGCCTTATCCCGCCTGCGGTTGCTGCAGCCCGTCCACCGGGACGCCCAGCGACTCGAGCAGCTTGCGGTTGTAGTCCACCCCGAGCTCGCGTTCGCGGCGCTCCAGCAGCGCTCCCAGGATCGTGTTGAGCTTCTGCTGGCGGAGACTCTGGCGCGTCTGCTCCTTGGCGGCGGCGAACTTGGCCGGCTCCCAGCTCTTGCGGTCGGTGACCAGGAAGAGCACGGCGCCCCGGCCGTCGGCGACCGGCCCGCCGACCTGGCCGGGGGGCAGCGACAGCGCCTGCTTGATCAGCTGCCGGCTGGGGCCGAGGCCGGGGATCGGCCCGCTGCCGCCGAACTCCGGCGTCTCCTTGACGGCCACCGCGAGCTCGGCCGCGGCCTGGTCGAACGACTTGCCGTGCTGGATCTCCTGGCGCGCCCGGTTCAGCACCTCGACGGCCTTCTCCAGCTGCTTGGCGGTGACCAGCCTCTGCCGTACCTTCGGCTCGACCTCGGTCAGCTCGGCCAGGTGCGCCGGGTAGACCGCCTGCAGGTAGGCGACGGCCCAGCCGCGGGGGATCTCGATGGCGCCCGTCACGTCGCCCGCCTTGGCGGCGAAGACGGCGCCGTTGAACGCCTGCACCACGCCCAGCCCGGGCACCGGCTCCTGCTGCGCGAACTTGCCCGTGGCGGTGAAGGTCACCCCCGGGTTGTCCTTGGCGATGGCCTGCAACGCCTCGCCGCTCTTCGGCTTCTCGGCGGCGAGGCGCCGGGCAAGCTCCTTGGCCTTGGTCTCGGCCAGCTGCCGGGCTTTCTCGAACGCCAGCCGGCCGCGGATCTGCTCGCGCACCTCGGCGAAGGGCTGCATGCCGGCGGGCCGCCGGCCGGTGACCTTCAACAGGTGATAGCCGAAAGGCGACTTGATCGGCCCCACCAGCCTGCCGGGCGTCGCCGAGAAGGCGGCGTCGGAGAACTCCTTGACCATGCGGCCGCGGGCGAAGTAGCCGAGCTCGCCGCCGCTGGCCTTGCTGGCGGGATCTTCCGAGACCTGGCGCGCGACGGCGCCGAAGTCCTCGCCGTTGTCGATCCGCTTCTTGATCGCCTCCATCTGCTCGCGGGCTTGCGCATCCGTGCGCTTGTCGTTGACCTGCAGGAGGATGTGGCTGGCGCTCACCTGCTCGTCCTGCTTCCACTCGTCCCGGTGCGCGTCGTAGTAGGCCTGGAGGTCGGCGTCGGGGACCTTCACCTGGTCGAGCAGCCTGCTGGCCTCGACCAGCAGGTAGGCGCCTTCGCGCTGCTCGGGCAGGCGGTACTCCTGGCGGTGCTGCTGGAAGAAGGCGGCGGCCTCGCTCGGCGGCACCGCGACGTCCCCGAAGCGGCTGCCCGGCACTTCGATGTAGCGGATCTTGGCGCGCTCGACCTGCTCGCGGTAGGTCTTCTCGACCTCCGCATCGCTGACGTAGAGGTCGGCCTGCAGGGCCGAGGCCAGCTTCTGAATCAGGAGATGCTTGCGGACCGCATCCTCGAAGGTCGGCACCGTGTAGCCGTTCCTCAGCAGCGTCTCGGAATACGGTCCCTGGCCGACGAAACGTCCCTGCTCGTCGTGAAACTGCTCCAGCACGGTGTCTTGCACCTCGGCATCGCTCACCTTGAGCCCGATCCGCTCCGCCTCCCGCTCCAAGACCTTGTCGGCGATCGCCTTGTCCAGCGCGCGCTTCCACACTTGCATCTGCTTGGCGACCTCGGTCGTGTACTGCTCGCCGAACTGCTGGCGATACTGATCGTCGATCAGCTTGTAAGCGTGCGTGTAGTCGGCCTTGGTGATGGTCGCACTGCCTACCTTCGCGGCCCAGGAGACGGAGTCCCTGGTGCCGCCGAGCCCGGCGCCGAAGTCCGCAAAGATGAAGAGCACGAACAGGGCGATAATCACCCATAGGATCCAACTCAAGTACTTTACGTTTTCGCGGAGAACCTTGAGCATACAGCGACTCCTTTCACTCCGGGCCGCGAGGCGCCGGAGGGAGCAGCACTTTACCAGCCGCCGGCCCGGCCGCACAACCGCCGGGGCGGGGGGTCGTGTCCTGGCCGCCGGCCGGCTGGCCTGCGCCCTGGCGTCAGCGGCGCTGCTGGCGCTGGCGCTCGCCTGGTCGCTGCACCCGCTGGTGCACGACGATCTCTTCTGGCACCTGCGCACCGGCGAGTGGATCGCCGCGCATCACCGGGTGCCGCTCGTCGATCTCTTCTCGTACACCCGCCTGGGCGCGCGCTGGATCACCCACGAGTGGGGATTCTCGCTGGCCAGCTGGCTGATCTACCGTGCCGGCGGCATGGACGGCCTGGTCGTGACGACCGCGCTACTGGCCGTGGCCATCTTCGCCGCCATCGCCTGGCGCGCCGTGGACCTCGCCGGCGCCGCCGCGCCGCCGGGTCCAGGCCCGGGAGCAGGCGCCACCGTGCGCTGCCTGCTGCTGGCGGCGCTGCTCGCATTGGGGCTGTGGGCCGCCTCGCCCGAGATCTTCCTGCGCGCCGCCCTGGCCGGCGAGCTGATGCTGGCGCTGGTCCTGGCCGCCCTCGGCCGCTACCGCCGCACCGGCCGGCGCCGCTGGCTGGCCGCGATCGCGGCGCTGTTCTGGCCATGGGCGAACCTCCACTCGGGCGTGGTCTTCGGGCTCTTCCTCCTGGCGCTCTACGCGCTCGAGCCCTTCGTCGGCGCGGTTCCGCCGGCGTCGCCGGCGTCGTCAGGGTCGTCAGCGTCGCCGGCGTCGCCGGCGTCGCCGAGGGGCGGGCTCGGCGTGCGGCTGGCGGCGGCGGCTCCCTTGCTGTGGACCCTGGCCGCGGCCTCGGCGCTGACGCTGCTCAACCCCAACGGCCTCGACGGGCCCCTCTATCCTCTCTGGCTCGCGCGCATCCTGTACGCCAGCGGCATCCCCTGGGAGCTGGGGCACTTCTCGGCGACAGCCCCCACCGGCGGCGCGGCCGACGCGGCGCTCTGGCTGCTGCTCGTGCTGCTGCTCCTGGCGCTGCTGCCGCTGCGCCAGGCCCGGCGCCTCTCGCCGGCCGAGGCGGCCTCGATCGCCGCCTTCTTCGTGCTCACGCTCATCTCCCACCGCTTCGTCTTCGACCTGGTGGTGGTCGCCCTGCCGACCCTCTACAAGCTGCTGGTGCTGCCGCCCGCTCCAGCCGCTGTTCCCGATCCGGCCGACCCCGCGGCCCCGTCCCGCGCCGCGTCCAGCGGTTTGCACGGCCTCGCCGGCCGGCCCGCCCTGGCGGCGGCGGTGGTGGCGCTGTTCCTGCTGCCGGTGGGGGCGGCGGCGATCGCCGCGGTGGCCGCCGGGTGGGCGCGCCGTCCTCCCGCCGCCGGCGGCCTGATCGCCGAGCCCTTCCCGCAGGCGGCGGTGCGCTTCGTCGCCGGCCAGGGTCTCGCCGCCCCCGGCGACCGTCTCTTCAACCACCAGAACTGGGGCGGGTTCATCGGCTGGCGCCTGCACGTGCCGGTGTTCTGGGACGGGCGCAACGACGTCTTCGCCGAGCTGGTGCGCGCGGTCGCCACCCAGCCCTTCGGTCTCACCGCCAGCCGTTACCGCCTCGACTGGCTGCTCATCGCCGAGCACGACTACCCCGGCATCCAGCCCGAGGTCGCCGCCGGCCGCTGGGGCCTCGTCTACTGGGACGACTTCTGCGCCGTCTACCTTCGTCGCGGCCCGCGCTACGCCGAGCCGCTGGGCCGCCTCGAGCTGCGCCAGTTCCCGCCCTTCGGCGGCCGTCCGGGCCTCCCCGCTCTCGCCGCCGACCCCGGCCGCGCCGCCGCCGCGCGCGCCGAGCTCGCGCGCCTCCTGGCCGCCAATCCCGAGAACCAGCGCGCCCGCTATTTCCAGGGCATGATCAGCCTCTACCAGGGAGACCTCCGCCGAGGCACCGCCGAGCTCCTGGCCGCCAGGAGCATCCGCCCCAACGACCAGGTCGACCAGGTCCTGGCTTGGCTCCGCAACCTACCGACGAAGCCAGCCGGTGGCCGGAGAGCAATGTAGCCGTAGGGGGGGTGTGGTATATTCGCCAACCCGAATAAGGGACCCACAAGAAAGGGATTCTCGTTGCCTGCGCTGCCTGCGTCGCCCGCCCGCAAGCCGATCCGCACGCGCAAGGACTGGTACAGCATCTCGGTCGACACGCTGCGCGGCTGGTTCTTCCTGCTGCTGATCGCCGCGGCCCTGGTCGGCGCCTACATGGTGTACCGATCCTGGGAGCGCAAGTCGCTCGAGCGCAACTCCCGCCTGGTGATCGACCAGGACCAGCGGCTGCTGGCCCAGGTGCGCGACGACGTCAAGGTAGGCGAGTTCCGGAACGAGTACGAAGCCGGGATCCAGAGCCTCCAGGAAGCCCGCAACGACTTCGCCCAGAAGCACTTTCGCCCCGCCCTGGCGAACGCCGTCACCTGCCGCAAGCTGCTGCAGTCGATCCTCGACACCGTCGCGCTCACCAACTCCGGCGGCCAGGCGCAGTTCATCTCGCTGCAAGGCGAGGTGGAGTACAAGCGCTCCGACGCCGGCAGCTGGGAGGAGGCGCGGCCCCGCCTGCCCCTGCGTGCCGGCGACTACGTCCGCACCGGCAACGGCGGCTCGGCCGAGATCGTGTTCCTCGACGGCACCCTCTACACCGTGCGCGGCAACACCCAGTTCGTGATCTCCCCGGGCGGGTCCCCGGCCGAAAGCGCCGCCGGCGAGGCGGCGGCCGACCAGACCATCCAGATGGAGTACGGCTGGGTGAACCTCAACACCGCGAGCCGGCCGAGCCAGGTCAAGACCCCCGGCGCCGTCGCCAAGGTGCGCGAAGAGTCGGAAGCCTTCGTCACCTACGACCGTGGCGGCAAGCGCGGCCGCTTCGGCGCCGTGCGCGGCGGCATGGAACTCGCAGCAGCCGGCGGCATGACGCGCGAGGTCGGCGAGCTGCAGCAGGTCGTGCAGACCGGCGACCTACTGTCGCCGGCCCAGAAGCTGCCTTCGCCGCCGGAGCCGCTCGAGCCGGCCGACAACCGCGAGCTCGACCTCGACCGGTCGCAGAGCCTGGTGCTCTCCTGGAACACCGTCCCCGGCTCGGCCCGCTACGCGTTGCAGGTGTCACGCAACCATCTCTTCGCCGACAACCTGATCAGCGTCGAGAACCGCGCCAGGCCGAAGGCCACCCTGGGCTTGCGCGGCGAGGGCACCTTCTTCTGGCGGGTCGCCGCCTTCAGCCGCGAGGGCACCGAGGGTCCCTGGAGCCGGCCGCGCCGGTTCCGCATCGCCTCGGGCAAGGTCGCCGACGACCGCCCCAATGCCCCTCCCGAATTGGATCTCGTGGACGTCAAATCCTACGGTAATATCTTCATCGTCGCCGGGCGGTGCACTCCCGGCTCCCGGCTCGACATCAACGGCGAGCAGGCCGCCGTCGGGGTCGACGGCTCGTTCAAGAAGACGGTCCAGTTCAACAAGGAA
>DATNKH010000833.1:0-7257 GCA_035603475.1 Thermoanaerobaculia bacterium | reverse complement strand
GCGCCGGCAGGTGCGCCCAGGCCCACCGCCGCCGGCGCCAGGCGAGCAGCCCGCCGGCGGCCACGAAGAGCACGAAGCCGAGGTGCACCACGACGACCGCGCCGGCAAGGAGTCGATAGGGCACGGCGGTCGGGCGAGCTCCTGGTCCAGGCCCCGCGGCCTGGTCCCTCGGTCTAGGCCCGCAGCTCCTCGCGGCGCACGGTCAGGGCCTCGATCCGCGCGAGGTCGACGGTGACGCCGATCCCGGGCCGGTCGCGCGGCACGTCGACCCAGCCCTCGCGGTCCATCGTCCACTCCGGCTCGACGACGTCGCGGTCCCAGTAGCGCTCGCTGGGCGAGAGATCGCCCGGCAGCGTGAAGTTCGGCAGCGAGGCGAGCGCCACGTTGTGTCCGCGCCCGATGCCGCTCTCGAGCATGCCGCCGCACCAGACCGGGACGCCGTGCCGCGCGCAGAGATCGTGGATGGCGAGCGACTGGCGGAAGCCGCCCACCCTCCCGGGCTTGATGTTGACGATGCGGCCGGCGCCGAGCGCGATCATGTCGGCGGCGCGCTCGGGGCCGGTGATCGACTCGTCGAGGCAGAGCGGCGTGGCCAGGCGGCGCTGCAGCTCCGCATGGCGCAGCAGGTCGTCCCAGGCCAGCGGCTGCTCGATCATAAGCAGGCCGAGCTCGTCGAGCTGCTGAAGGTGCGCCGCGTCCTCGAGCCGGTAGGCGTTGTTGGCGTCCGCCATCAACGGCGCCTCCGGCCCCAGCGCCCGGCGCACGGCGCGCACGAAGTCGACGTCCGAGCCGGGCTCGATCTTGAGCTTGATCTTCTGGTAGCCGCGGTCGCGGGCCGCGCTCGCCCTGGCGACCAGCGCCGCCGGGCTCTCCTGGATGCCGAGCGAGACCCCCACCGGAATGCGCCGGGCGACGCCGCCGAGCAGCTCGGCGAGCGGCCTGCCGGCGGCGCGCGCCGCCAGCTCCCAGGCGGCCATCTCGAGCGCGGCCTTGGCCATGTGGTGGCCGCGCACGTTCCGGTCGAGCGCCGGCCAGACCTCGCCGGGGCCGGCGAAGCGCCGGCCCAGCAGCCGCGGCGCCAGCCATTCGCGGATTGCCAGCCAGGCGGTGTCGGCGTTCTCGGGGCTGTAGTTCGGGTGCTCGCCGGCGACGCACTCGCCCCAGGCCTCGGCGCCTTCGCCGGCCAGGCGCACGAGGACGATGCGCCGGTGCGACTGTACGCCGGAGGAGATGCGGAACGGCTCCTTGAGCGCCAGGCGGATCTCGCGCACGGCGATCGATTCGATGCGCGGCACCGGCGCCGGGAACGCCGGCTCCGGCCGCGCCGCCGCGCCCGGAGGCGCCGGCGCCGGCGGCAGGCGGGTGTCGCCGGGAGGCGAAGGCATCATCGGCCGGGGGCCTCGACGCCGTACCAGCAGCGTCCGGCGGCGTCGCGCCAGAACGTCGTCACCTGGTGGCCGCGGGCGAGATACGCCTGGAAGGCGCGGCGCGTCTCGAGGCGCCACGCGAGCGCCCTCGCCGGCTGCCGGTCCTTGAATTCCTGGAGGTGCGCCGGGATCTCGATCCGCACCCGCGGCGCCGCCGGCAGGGGCGGTCCGCTGGCCGCGCCTGCCTCGCCTGCCTCGCCGGCATCGCCGGGCGGGGCCGGCTCGATCGCCGGGGCATCCATGAAGCGCTCCGGCGGCGGCGCGGTGCCGCCTCCGCCGGTGCCGGCGCCGCTCTCGAGCGGGACCCGGTCCACGGTGTCGCGCACTCGCTCGCCGGCGATCCTCCAGGCGACGATGAAGCGATCGGTCCCGATCCCGCGCGCCAGCTCGCTCCCCATCTCTCCCTTGTACATGTCTTCGACGTACTCGACGACCTCGGCGCCCAGGCGGTTGAGGTTGAGGTGGGCGTTGCGCGCTTCGAGCGGGTCGTAGGTCCACTCCACCACCTCGACGCCGAGCGGCAGCAGCAGCTCGCGCTGGTAGAGCTTGAGGCGGGTCCCGAGGCCGAGGTCGCGAGCCTGCGGCGCCACCGCCAGCATGTGCGACCAGTGAAAGAGCTCGGGCCGCGCGGGCCCGGCCCGCGCCGGCAGCGCGGCCGCCGAACGCGGGCTGCCCGGAGGCCGCACGCCGGTCAGGCCGTACACGTAGCCTAGGAGCTCGCCGCCGGCCGCGAAGGCGCCGGCGGCGATGCCGCCGACCCGCTGGCTGATCTTGAGCACGCTCGGCGGCACCCCCTCCTGGAAGTCCCGGCCCCAGGTGGCGAGCTGCAGCTCGTAGCAGGCATGGTAGTCGTCGTGGCTGGCGAGCGGCCGCAGCGTAATGTCGGCGGCCGTCGCGGCGGCCTGGGACCTCTGGTCGTCCATCGCAGTGGATCTTGCCACATGGCGCCGATCGGCAGGCGCCCCGGCGCGGGCAACCGGTTGACCCTGCCGCCGGGAGTGGGTCATCTTTGGGCGCCAGGACGTCGAGCTCGCCGGCGCTGCCGTGCGCGGACCGCGATTCGTGACCAGCCCATCCCCAGGTGCCTCCGCCGCCGCTCCCATCGAGTTCCGGCGCTACCGCAAGATGCGCCGCTTCGTCACCCGCACCTTCATGCAAGCGCTCTGGTGGGACGTGTTCCTGGCGCTGCCGGGGCTGTCCCGCTTCCGCCGCCCCGCCGCCGAGCGTTACCGGCGGATCGCCCGCACCTATCGCGCCCTGGCGATCGAGATGGGGGGCGTGCTGATCAAGCTCGGCCAGTTCCTGAGCACCCGCGTCGACCTGCTTCCCGCCGCGGTCATCGGCGAGCTGGCGGGCCTGCAGGACGAGGTGCCGCCGCACCCGCTCGGACCCATCGTGCGGCAGATCGAGGAGGACTTCGGGCGCCCGCTGGCCGCGGTCTTCCCGTGGTTCGAGGAGGCGCCGGTGGGAGCGGCGTCGCTGGCGCAGGTGCATCGGGCGCGCCTGCCGGGCGGCGAGCAGGTGGTGGTCAAGGTGCTGCGCCCGGGCATCGAGGTGCTGGTCGAGACCGACCTCGCCGCGACCTCGCTCGCGATCCGCCTGCTCAAGCTCTGGCGCCGCCTGCGCCGGCGCGTCGACCTCGACCGGCTGGACCTGGAGTTCCGCAGCGTCACCCGGCGCGAGCTCGACCTCGAGGCCGAAGGCAAGAACGCCGAGCGCTTCGCCCGCAACTTCGCCGACGACCGCCGGGTCCACGTGGCGCGGGTGTTCTGGGAGCAGAGCGCGCCGCGCACCCTGACGCTCGAGGACGTCGGCTACCTGAAGATCGCCGGGCTCGCCGCGCTCGCGGAGGCCGGCATCGACCGCTCGCAGGTGGCGCGCGATCTCTACCAGATCTACATGCGACAGATCTTCGTGCACCACTTCGTCCATGCCGACCCGCATCCCGGCAACCTGTTCATCCGGCCATTGCCGCTCGCCGGCGAGGCGGTGTTCGGCCCCGGCGACCCGGTGCCGGCGCCGGCGGGCGGTGAGGCGCGCCCCTACCAGCTCGTCTTCGTCGACTTCGGCATGATGGCGGAGGTGCCCGAGCGGCTGCGCGCCGCGCTGCGCGAGTACCTGATCGGCCTCGGCACGCGCGACGCCGCCCGCGTCGTGCATTCCTACGTCGCGGCCGGCGTGCTGCTCCCCGGCGCCGACCTGCGCCGCCTCGAGGCGATGCACGCGGCGCTGTTCGATCGCTTCTGGGGGGTGCGGATCGGCGACCTGCGCGACGTGGCGCTGGCCGAAGCGCGCGGTCTGCTCGTCGAGTACCGCGACCTGCTCTACGAGGCGCCCTTCCAGGTGCAGGTGGAGCTGCTCTTCGTCGGGCGGGCCGTGGGCCTGCTCGCGGGGCTCAGCACGCAGCTCGACCCGGCGTTCGACCCCTGGGCCGAGACGCTCCCCTTCGCGGAACAGCTGGCCGCCGAGCAGCTGCGGCACGGCTGGCGCGACCTGGCGGGCGAGCTCCGCATCCAGGCGCAGGCCCTGGCCGGGCTGCCGCGCCGGCTCGACGCCCTGCTCACCCGCGCCGAGCAGGGCGGCCTGGAGGTACAGACGGCGCTGTCGCCCGAGGCGCGGCGGACCGTGGAACGGCTGGACCGCGCCGTGCGCCGGCTCGGCTGGATGGTGGCGGCGGCGGCGCTGCTGGTGTCCGGCGCGGTGCTGCGGGCCGCGGCGCCGCAGGACTGGCTGGCGATCGCGCTGATGGCCCTGGCGGCGACGGTCTTCCTCGCCGGGCTGGTGCTCGGAAGGTAGTGTCCCGCATCGGCGCTCCGAGCCGCTCGGGATGCTCGCGGGGCACGGTTGTGGCATGCTCTGCCTGCGCCCGGCGACGGGCTCTCTCCGGGGGAGGACACATGATCCGTATTCCGCTGCTGCCGCGCCGGACTTCGTCCGCCATCGCGCCGGCGTTCCTGCGAGTGCTCCGAGTGGCGCCGGCCGTCTTGCTCGTCGGCAGCCTGCTGGCGGCCGCCGGCTGCGGCGACGACAATCAGCGCGTCCCCGAGGATGTCCCTTCCGGCGCTCGGCCGGCGCCCCTCCCCGCCGCCGACCTCGCGGCCGGCCCGGCGGAGCTGGCGCCGCCGCCGCCCACCGAGCCCAGCGTCGAGCTCACGCCGCCGGCGAAGAACCCGGCCGCCGAGGCTCGCGAGACCGCCGGGGAGCCTGGCCAGACGCCTGCCGGCCATCTGCGCATTGCAGGCACGTACCAAGGCGACGCCGACGCCATCGTCACCTGCGACGTTCGGGCGGGACGCGGGCTGCAACTGACGTTCGACTCCGTCAAGGCGCCGATCGTCGAAGTGATCGTCAGCGACTTCCTCGGCGCCGGCCACTATGTCGCCGCGACGAGCGTGCTCGCCCGCGATGCGCCGCACGGCATGCGCCTCGCCGCCGGCGAAGCCCAGATCGACATCCGGGTCTCCGAGGTCGACCGGCCGCACGTCCGCAGCCTGCTCTCGGGCAGCTTCAGCGGCGACTACGCCAGCCAGGGGGTCCAGGGCCAGGCCGCCGGCACCTTCGACCGCTGCCTGTACGCCGGCGCGTTGCCCTAGACCGGAGCCGGATCGCATGGCATCCGAGAAGACGGTCGACGTCGTGGTGGTGGGCGGCGGCCTGTCCGGCCTGGCGGCCGCCCGCCGGATCTTGCAGACGCCCGGCAAGACCGTGGTGGTGCTGGAGGCTTCGCAGCGGGTCGGCGGCCGGCTGCTCGACGCCCATTTCGGGGCAGCCGGGGTGGCGGAGCTGGGAGGAGAATGGGTGGCGCCGGACCAGAAGCATGTCATGGCCCTGATCGGGGAGCTGGGCCTTGGCACCACCCCGACCTTCACCGATGGGCGCACCACTCTCAACTACAAGGGCAAGGTCACACATTTCTCGTCGAGCGACGGTCTTCCGGCTCTGCCGGCGCTGGATCTGGCCGAGACAGCGTGGGCTTTCGCCAAGCTGACCGACATGGCCGCCACGGTGCCCCTGGCAGCCCCTCAGATCGCACCGCAAGGGCCTTACTGGGATTCGTTGACCGTGGAGGACTGGATCACGACGAACCTCAGCACCGACGGTGCCAAGTTCCTGGTCCGGGTGTCGGCCGGCGGCCCGCTCGGGTCCACCGCCCGCGACACGTCGCTGCTGCACTACCTGTTCGTGGCCCAGAGCTGCGGCGGACCGCTGCAGTTGATCCTGGTCGAGGGTGGAGACCTGGAGAACCGGGTGGCCGGCGGCCCTGAGCAGCTGGTGAAGGGCCTTGCCGGGATCGTGGGCGCCGACCGGATCGTCTTGAACAGCCCGGTGCGCAAGATCGACCAGACCGGCCCGCGCGTCCTGGTCAGCACCGACGCCGCGACCTGGTCGGCCGGCCAGGTGATCGTGGCGATGCCGCCCGCCATGACGGCTCACATCCATTACGAGCCGGCGCTGCCGCCGGCCCGGGCGCAGCTCAACCAGCGGGTACCGATGGGTTCCACGATCAAGTCCTTCGCCGTCTACGAGACGCCGTTCTGGCGCCGGAACGGCCTCAACGGCATCGTCTACAGCGACGTCGGGCCGGCGAACGCGGTGTTCGACTGCTCCCCGCCGCCGCCCACCGAGGGCCCCGGCATCGCCCTCAGCCTGATCACTGGCGACGAAGCTCGCTTCTGGGGCGCCCAGTCCCCCGACGCACGCCGCGCCGCGGTGCTGCAGGCCCTCGCCACGCATTACGAGGACCCGGCCGCCCTGCACCCGACCGACTACGTCGACCAGGACTGGTCGGCCCAGCGCTGGATCGGTGGCGGGGCCGGCATGGCCCTGCCCCCCGGCGTGCTCACCGAGTACGGACCGGCGTTGACCGCCCGCGTCGGCCGCATCCACTGGGCCGGCACCGAGACGGCAAGCGAGTTCTACGGCCACATGGACGGCGCCATCAGCGCCGGTGAACGGGCCGCCGACGAGGCTCTCGGTTAGGTCAGGCCGCAGCTCCCGCGTTTACCTCTCGCGTTCCCTCCCCACGCGCACTTTCCTGTGCGCACCCGCTTCTTCCGCATTTCGATGGTGAATTTACGTCTTGAAGAGATGAAGGTCATCTCTCGGAAGGAGGGAGTGACGTGATCGAGATCCACCGGTCTGTCGTGGTTGCCGAGCCGGCCTCCACGGTTCGGGTCCAGCGCGAGGAGCCGGCGCTGGCCAGCTTTCACCCCTTGCTCCTGGCCGTCTGCCGTCGGACGCGCCGGTTCCCGGACGGCGATCCGATCGAGCTCGGGCTCGGCATCCGCGCCGCCGCCCTCGGCGCCGCCGAGGCGGTGCTGGCCGGCTGCGAGCTGCGCGGCCTGCCGGTCGGCTTCGCAACGGCGCTGGTGGAGGCGGTGCGCCGCCTGCGGGAGCTGGCCTACTGCATCGAGATCGCGCGGCGCCTCGGCTATCTCAGCGACCAGTGCAGCGCCGAGCTCCTGGCGCTGCACGCCCGCACGCTCCGGGCGGTGTCCACGCTCGCCCAACTTCCGCAGCTCGCGGAGGGCCGATCTAATGTCCTCAGACACCCAGGCTGAGAAGCACGGGCGCGTCGGAACTACACCTCAGCCCGAGAGCGCGATCGGAGCCTGGTGACGTGCGGAGAGCCCTGGCAGGCTTGGCTACCGGATCGCGCGGAGGTGGACCCTCGCTGGAGTCGGGCACCGCTGGCGAAAGCCAGCCGCCACCAACCAGGCGAGCCTCAACGTTGCGCATATGATCCCCGCAGCATGACGCAGCGTACCGATCACCTGGCTCCCGTTTCCCGCCGTGCCCAACTCGTGTTGGGCTCGGTCCTCGCCTTTCT
>DATNKH010000832.1:0-2323 GCA_035603475.1 Thermoanaerobaculia bacterium | reverse complement strand
GACCCTGGTCACTCCGAATGTCCCCGAGCTGGCGCGGCTGGCGTCGGCGTTGCGAGCAGCCTCCGGGGAGCCGCCGGCCGCGAGCTCCGGCAGCCTGCCGTCGGGCGAGGCGGCGCGCCTGGATCTGGCCCGCCAGCTCGCCGCGCGCGGCCCGGCGGTGCTCGCCAAGGGTGGGCACGATCACACCTCGGCGGACTCAGCCGCCGCTGAGGTCGTCGACCTGCTCCTGATCCCCGGGGCGCCGGTCGCCGCGTGCGCCGCGGCGGCCGCTGGGGCCGGCGGAGCCTCCGGGACTTCCGCGCCGGCGCCCGGCGCGCCCGCCGCGCCCGGCGAGCGCGTCATCCGCTTCGCCGGGCCTCGCCTGCGGACTCGCGCCACCCACGGCACCGGCTGTACGCTATCCGCGGCGGTTGCCGCCCGCCTCGCCGCCGGCGAGGAGCTGCCGGCGGCCGTCGCCGGCGCCATCGAGTACGTGCGCGGCGCGATGGCTGCGGCGGCGCCGCTCGGCGGCGGTGCCGGTCCGCTGGCGCACTTCCATGCTTTCCAGGAGCCGCACCTTGAACGATCCTGAGCTGCTCGACCTGCTGGTGGTCGGGGCCGGCCCGACCGGCATCGCCATCGGCGCCGAGTGCCGGCGCACCGGCCTCTCGGTGCTGCTGGTCGATCGCGGGCCGCTCACCGCGGCCATCCAGGAGTATCCGACCTTCCTCGAGTTCTTCACCACCCGCGACCGCCTGGAGATCGCCGACGTGCCGTTCGCGATCCCGGAGGCCAAGCCCACGCGGCGCCAGGCGCTGGTCTACTACCGCTCGGTGGTCGAGCGCTACGGCATCCCGATCGCCCTGCACGAGGACGTGCAGCGGATCGAGCGCCGCGGCGACGAGTTCGCGGTGCACACCGAACGCCGCATCGCCGCCGGGACGGACGGAGCGCCGCGGGTCCGGCGGGCGCGGGCGGTGGCGATCGCCACCGGGTACTTCGACGGCTGGAAGCAGCTCGGCGTGCCGGGCGAGGATCAGCCCTGGGTGCACCACCGCTATGTCGAGCCGTATCCCTACTTCGATCGCGACGTGGTGATCGTCGGCGCCGGCAACACCGCCGCCGAGGCCGCCGTCGACCTCTGGCGCAACGGCGCGCGGGTCACCCTCGTGCACCGCCGCGAGCAGGTCAAGGCCGGGGTCAAGTACTGGCTCAAGCCGGACGTCGAGAACCGCATCGCGGAGGGCTCGATCCGCGCGCGCTTCCGCTCGGTGGTGCGGGCATTCGGTCGGGAGTCGGTCGAGATCGTGACGCCGGAGGGCGAGGAGTCCCTGCCCGCGCAAGCGGCGTTCGTGCTCGTCGGCTACGTCCCCGACGCCGGCTTCCAGCGCCGCGCCGGCATCGAGGTGGACCCGGAGACGCTGGTGCCGAGCTTCGATCCCGAGACCTGCGAGACCAACGTGCCCGGTCTCTACGTCGCCGGCACCATCCAGGCGGGCCGCAACATCGACCGCATCTTCATCGAGAACTCGCGCGAGCACGGCCCGAAGATCGTGCGCCACCTGCGCGGCCGGCTCGGCGCCGGTTCACCCGAACCGGCCCTCAGCGCCACGAGGTAGCCGCCCGGGTCGGGGTCCAGGCCGCCCGCCACGTCGCGGCGGCGGGCCGGCCCCCACCCTCGCCTGCTGGAGCGGCCTGCTGAAGTGGCCTGCGCCCTTGACGGCGCCGTCCTCCGGAGATGACAGCCCTTGGGGGCCGGGTGCCCCGGGGCGCTCGAGCTGGTTCGCCGCCAGGTGAGCCGCCAACGAGCCTGGTCCAAGGCGAGCGCGGGGTCCTCGCCGGGCGCGCCCGCTTCGTCACGGTTGGGGCGGCGCGGGACTTGCACTGCGGTGCGAGCCGGTGCTCATCACCTGCGGTCCGCTCGGTTCAATGCGTATGCGAGAGGCGCCGAATCGCGGTACCCGAATCGCGCCGTCCATCCGAGTTCCTGGCAAAGCGTTACTATGATGAGGACGAAACGCCGTGTGAGCCTGTTCCTCCCGGCGAGTCCCCCGGAGAAGCTCATGAGATTCCCGATCCAGCTTCGACACCGGCATTCCCGGCGTCAATCGACGCTCCCGGTCCTGTCCGTCGTCGCCATCGCCGCCATCCTCCTGTTCGCCTGGCAGCCGGTCGCCGGCCAGCAGCCCGAGCAGGCGCACGTGGTGCCCTCGTCGCCGCCGCCGCAGCAACCGGCGCCGGCGCCGCCGGCCCCGCAGCCGCAGCCGGCGCCGCCGCAGCAACCGGCGCCCGCACAGCCGGCCCCGCAGGCGCAGCCGGAGCCACCGCAGCAGCCGCCGCCGCC
>DATNKH010000831.1:0-7781 GCA_035603475.1 Thermoanaerobaculia bacterium | reverse complement strand
GCGCGTATTCACGAAGGTGCGGTGCCGCGACTTGACGACGATCTCCGGCAAGGCATCGAGGCCGGCCGGCGCCATGATCAGGTCGATGTCCTTGGTGTTCCGTCCTGGGAGGTAGTGAAGGACAGCCAGCCCGCCCACCAGTGCATACTCGACGTGGCGCTCCTCGAGCAGATCGAACAGCAGCGCCACGGCGGGAGTGAGATCCTCCGCGACTCCCATCTGATCCCCTCGCCACAGCTTGGGGTCGAAGGCCCAGGCGTCATGGAGGACTTCTCCAATTCGCACCTGCCGACTCGGTGGCACGGGTTTCATAACGGCACCCATCATAGCAGCTGGTGGCGCTGCCGCTGGCCTCAGAACCGGTAAGAAATTCCCACCGTGAGCACTGGAAAGTACCGGTAGCTGTCGAGCTTCTGCTCGACGTTGGCCTCTTCGAGGGCCAGCTGGGGAGCGAGGAGCGCCATGGCCGCGGGCGAGTTGAGGGGGCTGCCCGGCGGTGGCTCGGGGGTGAGGGTGACGCGCGGCCGCCCCTGGAAGGCGACGCCGAGGTCGGCGGTGACGCCGAAGCCCGGGCCGGAGCGGGGCGCGGTGCCCCAGCCCACTCCGAGGTACGGGGCGACGGTCGCGAAGTCGATCTTGCCGTGGAGGGTGCCGACCAGCGACGCCGGCAGCTGCAGCCGACCGATGGTGTAGGTGCCGGCGCTCGACGGCTCGGCGTCGCCCTCGACGCGGTTGGCGTCGTACATGGCGCCGGCGCTGATGCGGAAGCCGGTCGCGGCCGGGTGCCAGTCGAGCAGCGCCGCGGCGTTGCCCAGCTCCAGGCGCGCCTGGTAGCGGTTGCCGCCGGCCCGCTCGCTGCGGCTCAAACCGCTGAAGGCGTTGCCCTCGACGCGCACCGCGAGCCAGGGCGCGAGCGGCCAGGCCAGGCCGCCGCCGATCCCCAGCGTCCCGGCCTGGACGTCAGCCGTGAGCTGGGCCGCGGCCGGGCGGGCGCCGGCGGCGAGGCAGGCGAGGGCGATGACCGCCGTCAGCGCCGGCAACCGCGAGAAGTCTGGCAGGGCTCGTGATCTCAAGCGTCACCTCCTTGATCGGCCAAGCGGGCGATCCGCCCGATGCAGCGTCATGGAGCTTATCGAATCCAGAGGAGCGCCAGGCGGCGCCAGGTACCAGGCCGGCGGGCGGTAGTGGCCCGCGGCTGCAAACCGGCAGGCGCCGCTCCGCCGTAGGTGTCCCTGGCGGCGATATCCGAGATCGGCGCGAGATCGGTGCGAGATCGGCGGTAGTAGACTGTCGCCGCTGGCGGCAGACGAGACCCCGCATCGGGGTCTGGAAAGGTGCGGAGAGCGATGCAGATAGCAATGATCGGGCTGGGCCGGATGGGCGGCAACATGGCGCGGCGGCTGCTGCGGGGAGGACACCGGTGCGTGGTGTTCGACCGGAGCTCGGAGGCGGTGGCGGAGCTGGTCAAGGAGGGAGCGGTGGGGGCCTCGTCGCTGGCCGACGTCGTCGCCAAGCTGGAGCAGCCGCGCACGGTCTGGCTGATGCTCCCTGCCGGCGAGATCACCGAGGGGACGATCGGCGCGCTGGCCGTCCATCTCGAAGCCGGCGACGCGGTGATCGACGGCGGCAACTCCTATTACAAGGACGACGTGCGCCGCTCCGGCGAGCTGGCGGGCAAGGGCATCCATTATCTCGACGCCGGCACCAGCGGCGGCATCTGGGGCCTCGAGCGCGGCTACTGCCTGATGGTCGGCGGCCCGCGCGACACGGTCGAGCGTCTCGACCCGATCTGGAGGACGCTGGCGCCGGGCCAGGGTGCGATCCCGCCTTCCCCGGGCCGCGAAGGCAAGCAGAGCACCGCCGCGCTGGGCTACCTGCACTGCGGCCCCGCCGGCGCCGGGCACTTCGTCAAGATGGTGCACAACGGCATCGAGTACGGCCTGATGCAGGCCTACGCCGAGGGCTTCGACATCCTTGCCAACGCCGACTCGTCGGAGCTGCCGGAGGGGCATCGCTTCGAGCTCGACCTCGCCGACGTCGCCGAGCTCTGGCGCCGCGGCAGCGTCGTCTCGTCGTGGCTGCTCGACCTCTCGGCGATGGCGCTGGCCGAGAGCCCGGACCTCGCCGGCTACACCGGCTTCGTCCATGATTCGGGGGAGGGGCGCTGGACGATCACCGCCGCGCTCGAGGAAGCCGTGCCGGCCGACGTGCTCGCGGCATCGCTGTTCGCGCGCTTCCGCTCGCGCCAGGAACACACCTTCGGCGAGAAGATGCTCTCCGCCATGCGCCAGAAGTTCGGCGGCCACCTGGAGCGGCCGGCGGGCGGCTGAGAGGAGATCCCATGTCGGTTCCAGCCCAGTCGCAGCCCCCGGCGGAGGCCCACGCGGATCGCCAGCCGGCGCCGCCGTGCGCGCTGGTGATCTTCGGCGCCTCCGGCGATCTCGCCAAGCGCAAGCTGATCCCGGCGCTCTACAACCTGGCCGCCGGCAACTTCCTGCCGGACGAGTTCGCGGTGGTCGGCGTCAGCCGCTCGCCGATGAGCGACGACGAGTTCCGGCAGAAGATGATCCAGGACCTGCACACCTTCGAGACCGGCAAGCTCGATCCGCAGCGGGTCGAGTGGTTGAAGAGCCGGCTGTCGTACATGTCCGGCGACTTCGACCAGCCGGAGACCTACGAGCGGCTGCGCGCGGCGCTGGCGGCGGTCGACGAGAAGTGGGGGACGCGCGGCTGCTGCCTGTTCTACCTGGCCGTGCCGCCCAGTCAGTTCGCCGCCATCATCCGCCGGCTCGGCGACGCCAGGCTGACGTGCGAGGAGAGCGGCAGCTGGCGGCGGGTGGTGATCGAGAAGCCCTTCGGGCACGACCTCGAGAGCGCTCGGCAGCTCAACCACGACATCCGCGAGGTGATCGAGGAGACGCAGATCTACCGCATCGACCATTACCTCGGCAAGGAGACGGTGCAGAACATTCTCGCCTTCCGCTTCGCCAACGGCATCTTCGAGCCGATCTGGAACCGCCGCTACATCGACCACGTGCAGATCACCGTCGCCGAGACCGTCGGGGTCGAGTCGCGCGGCGCCTACTACGAGGAGGCCGGGGCGCTGCGCGACATGGTGCAGAACCACATGTTCCAGCTGCTGGCGCTGACCGCGATGGAGCCGCCGATCTCTTTCGCGCCGGACGTGGTGCGCGACGAGCGGGTGAAGATCCTGCGCGCCGTGCGGCCGCTCTCGCCCGAGGACGTGCTGCGCGAGACGGTGCGCGGCCAGTACGACGCCGGGGTGGTGAAGGGCAAGCAGGTCCCCGGCTACCGCGGCGAGAAGGGCGTCTCGCCGACCTCGACCGTCGAGACGTTCGTCGCGCTCAAGCTCTACGTCGACAACTGGCGCTGGGCGGACGTGCCCTTCTATCTGCGCACCGGCAAGCAGCTGCCGCGCCGGGTCACCGAGGTGGCGATCCAGTTCAAGCGCGCGCCGTTCATCCTCTTCCGCGAGACGCCGGTCGAGCAGCTGGAGCCGAACGTGCTGGTGCTGCACATCCAGCCCGACGAGGGGATCTCGCTGTCGTTCGAGGGCAAGGTGCCGGGGCCGGTGATGCGGCTCGGCCAGGTGCGCATGCACTTCCAGTACTCGGACTACTTCGGCACCACGCCCGAGACCGGCTACGAGACGCTGCTCTACGACTGCATGACCGGCGACTCGACGCTGTTCCAGCGCAGCGACCTGGTGGAGGTGGGTTGGGGGATCGTGATGCCGATCCTCGACGTGTGGTCGGCGCTGGCGCCGCGCGCCTTCCCGAACTACGCGGCCAACAGCTGGGGCCCGCGGGCGGCGGACGATCTCATCCAGGCGGATGGGCGGCGATGGAAGAACAACGGGTGAGCGGCGGCGGCGAAGGCGGCCGCGGCGTCGTCGGCGGCGGGCCGCGGCGACGAGAGGTCCGCGTCGTGGAAGATGCCGTCGAGCTCACGCGCGCCGCGGCCGTGGAGGTGGCCGCCGCGCTGGCGCTGCACCGCGACGCTCCGTTCCCGAGCATCGCGCTGGCCGGCGGCTCGACGCCGCGCGCTCTCTACCGGCTGCTCGCCGATCCGGCGGCGCCGTTCCGCGCCCGCATCGATTGGCAGGCGCTCCACTTCTTCTGGGGCGACGAGCGGCACGTGCCGCCCGATCATCCCGACAGTAATTTCCGCATGGCGCGCGAGGCCATGCTCGATCACGTGCAGGTGCCCGCCGCGCACGTGCACCGCATCGCCGGCGAGGAGCCCGACGCCGCGCGGGCGGCGCGGCTCTACCAGCGCGAGCTGATCGAGGTCTTCGGCCTGCGGCGCGATCGCGGCAACGGCAAGGACGCGGCGGGCGACGATGGCGCCGCGGGCGAAGCCGCCGGCGGCGGCGAGGGTGCTGCGGGAGGCGAAGATGCAGCGGGCAGCGTGACCGCATGGGGTGGCGCGGATGCGCGGGGCGATGCCGCGCGCGAGTGGCCGCGGTTCCACCTGGTGCTGCTGGGGCTGGGCGAGGAAGGGCACACGGCGTCGCTGTTTCCCGGCAGCCCGCTGCTCGCGGACGACGGGCCGCGCCGCGGGCCTCGGCGATTGGCGGCCGCGGCGTGGGTCGAGAAGCTTCACACCTGGCGCATCACCCTGACGCCGCCGGCGCTCGATCACGCCGCGACGGTGATCTTCCTGGTGAGCGGCGCGGCCAAGGCGCCGGCGCTCGCCGCGGTGCTCGAGGGCGAGCCGCGGCCGGAGCTCTATCCCGCGCAGGTGGTGGCGCCGGTCGACGGGCGGCTGCTGTGGCTGGTGGACCGGGCTGCCGCGGCGCAGTTGCGGTCAGGATGATGCGAGCGGCGTGCGGCGGTGCAGGTGATGCGGGTGATGCGGAGGAGGGGCATGTGAAGGCGACGCTGGGAACGGCAGCACTGGGACGACGGCAAGCGGGAGCGCCCAGAAAGATCCAGAACGTCGCCTGACAAAGAACGGTGCCGTGTCGAGCTCACCCGGGGAACGTGCTCACCGGGTGAGGTCACGGGCCTGCTACTTCTTCTTGGCGACGACCTTCTTCGCCACTGCCTTCTTGACGGTCTTCTTGGCCGCGGTCTTCTTGGCCGGAGCCTTCTTGGCCGGAGCCTTCTTGGCCGCCTTCTTTGGCGCTGCCTTCTTCGCTGCTGCCATGCACGTCTCCTTTCTCAAGAGGTGCCCATGAAGCTTGGGCGGAAGATTTGTAATAAGGGTACCCCCACAACATGTAGCGTGTCAAGATTTTTCGCACCTCTACCCTTAGTGCCGTTGACCAGCGGCTTGTGCAGCGGCCCGCGAGCGGCCCCGGCGCGCGCGGCGGCGCCACGGCGCCGGCCGGGCGGGCGAGCCACGGGTACGAGAGAAAAGCCCGCCGGACGTGCGTTTCGCGGGTTGCGACGCGCCAAGGACGAGACGGCCGCGGTGGCGCCGCGAGCGAGAGCGAGGGGTCGCGCGCGGCGGTCGCGGCTGCTGCGCGAGCGGTGCCGCGAGCGGCGCGAGACTAGTAGGCGTTGAGGCGCAGCGCGTGCCGCAGGGTGAGCCAGAGGATCTTGAAGTCGAGGGCCAGGGACCAGTTCTGGATGTAGTAGAGGTCGTACTGGATGCGCTTCTTGATCGAGGTGTTGCCGCGCCAGCCGTGCACCTGCGCCCAGCCGGTGATGCCGGACTTGACGCGGTGGCGGAGCATGTAGCGCGGGATCTTGTGCTTGAACTCGCGCACGAAGCTGGGACGCTCGGGGCGCGGGCCGACGATCGACATGTCGCCGCGCAGCACGTTCCAGACCTGCGGCAGCTCGTCGAGCGACCAGTGGCGGAGGAAGGTGCCGACGCGGGTGCGGCGCGGGTCGTCCTTGATCGCCCACACCGGCCCGCTGGTCGCCTCCGCGTCGACGCGCATGGAGCGGAACTTCAGGATCATGAACGGCTCGCCGTCCAACCCCATGCGCTCCTGGCGGTAGAAGATCGGGCCGCGGTCCTCGAGCCAGATGGCCAGCGCCAGGAGCGGCGCCACCGGCAGCGCGACGACCAGCGACGCGAGAGCGATCGCCAGGTCCATGCCGCGCTTGACCATGCTGTTCCAGCCCTGCAGCGGCACCTGGGAGAGATTGATGACCGGCGTGCCGTCGACGTCCTCGAGGGTGGCGTTCAAGGTGGCGTACTGCAGGATGTCGGGGACGAGCCGGATCTCCACGCACTCGCGCGCCATCAGCTCGAGCAGCTGCAGCAGCTTCCGGTGCGCCTCGAGCGGCAGCGCCAGGAACACCTGGTCGATGCTGCGCGCCGCCAGCACCTCCGCGGCCTGGCGCAGCGTGCCGAGGACCGGCACGCCGCACACCATCGTGCCGAGCTTGCCGGGATCGTCGTCGAGGAAGCCCTCCACCGCGAAGCCCATCTCGCGGTGCGCCAGGATCTTCTGCGTGATCTCGCGGCCGAGGCTGCCGGCGCCGACGACCAGGATGCGTTGCAGGTTGTGTCCCTTCGCCCGCACCCGGCGCATCGCCCAGCGCGCCAGCATGCGGGTGCCGGCGACGAAGAGCAGGTCCACCAGCGCGAAGAGGCCGAGGAACGCGCGGCTGTAGGTGAAGTACTCGTGGCTGCCCGGGGCCGCCGGCGGGCGGTACCAGGCGATCACCACCGAGAGCAGCACGGTGGCGAGCAGCACCGCCAGCAGGATGGTGACGACCTCGTCGACCTGGCTGCGGCCGCGGCGGCTCTGGTAGAGGCCATGGAAGTAGAAGACCAGCGGCCAGAGCACCAGCACGAACGGCAACAGGTATAGATAAGGACCGAAGCTCGGGACGCTCTTGGTCAGCGGGATGACCGCCAGCTCGAAGCGCAGCAGCCAGGCCGCGCCGAAGGCAGCGAGCGTCGCCACCAGGTCGGTGGCGAGGTAGACGCCCGAGGTGATGCGGTGACGTTGTCGGATCAACGGAGGTGTGCCCTCGACACTCGACGCGATTTCAGTGCCCGGCTCTCGTTGCAGGTCACCAGCGACCGCAAGCGGTCGGCGAAGTGCCCGGCGGCGAACGACTCCGCCCGGTTGCGCAGGTCGTCTGGATTCCAGCCGATCTGGCGCGCTTTGTCAATCGCCGCGGCCAGGGCGACGACTTCCGGCAGCTCCCGCCGGCGTGCCGGGTCCGCCTCCTGCGCGTGCCCCGCCGGCGCCGCGGTGTCGCCGCGATCGTCGTAAAGCACCCCGTGACGCCCGTCCTCGACCACGTCGAGCACGCCGCCGCGCGCTACCGCCACCACCGGCGTGCCGCAGGCCAGCGCCTCGACCGAGGCGATGCCGAAGTCTTCGACGCCGGGCTGCAGCAGCAGGCGCGCGCCGCGGTAGAGGTCGCGCAGCGCGGCGTCGCCGACCCGCCCGAGCAGCCGCGTGCCGGGGCCGGCGAGGCGCGCCAGCCGCTCGCGCTCGGGGCCGTCGCCGGCGATGCGCAGCGGGATGCCGGCGCGCTCGCAGGCGGCGATGGCGACCTCGACGCGCTTGTACGGCGCCAGCGCCGAGACCACCAGGGCGTAGCCGCCGCTCTCGCGGTGCTCGCCGGCGGCGGGCGCCGGGGTGAAGAAGTCCACCGCCACCGGCGGGTGCACCACGTCGGCATCGCGGCCGTAGAAAGCGTGGATGCGCCGCGCGACGAAGCTCGAGTTGGCGATGAAGAGATCGACGCGCGCCGCCGACGCCGCGTCCCAGGCGCGCAGCGCGGTCAGGGTGATCGCCCGCAGCCGCGCCGCCAGGCCGCGGCGGCGCGGGAAGTAGGCGT
>DATNKH010000830.1:0-5430 GCA_035603475.1 Thermoanaerobaculia bacterium | reverse complement strand
GAGCTGCAGCCGCGGCTGCGGCCGGGGCTCGCGGCCGAGCTGCGTCTCGGCCTGCTCGAGGTGATTGAGATAGAGGTGCGCGTCGCCGAAGGTGTGGACCAGTTCGCCGGGCCGGAGGTCCGTGACCTGCGCCACCATCAGGGTCAGCAGGGCATAGGAGGCGATGTTGAACGGTACCCCAAGGAAGACGTCGGCGCTGCGTTGGTAGAGCTGGCAGGAGAGCGTGCCGTCGGCGACATGGAACTGGAACAGCACGTGGCAGGGCGGCAGCCGCATGCGGTCCAGCTCGCCGACGTTCCAGGCGCTGACCACGTGCCGCCGCGAGTCCGGCTCGCGGCGCAGCCGCTCGACCAGCTCCGCCATCTGGTCGATCGTCCGCCCGTCCGGTCCCGGCCACGAGCGCCACTGGCGCCCGTAGGTGGGCCCGAGGTCTCCCTGGGCGTCCGCCCACTCGTCCCAGATGGTGACGCCGTGCTCATGGAGGTAGCGGACGTTGCTGTCGCCGGCAAGGAACCAGAGCAGCTCGTAGACGATCGAGCGCAGGTGCAGGCGCTTGGTGGTGAGCAGGGGGAAGCCGGCCGCCAGGTCGAAGCGCATCTGGTAGCCGAAGATGCTCAGCGTGCCGGTACCCGTCCGGTCCTGCTTGGGCTTGCCCTGTTCGCGGACGGTCCGCAGCAAGTCCAGGTACTGTCGCATCCCAGGGGTTACTTTAGTGCCGCCCTGCTCACCTCTGCAAGCGCCTCTGCGCAGCGTCGTGGGGTCAGGCTCGCCTCCCTCCCTCTGGGCTCGTATGGGCAAGGGGCCGCAGTCCTCCGCCGCTGCCCCTTGGACTTGGACCCCTCGCCCATACGAGCCCAGAGGGGGGGCCTCGTCCCTCAGCGGAAGGTTCTACTCCCCAGACCCGGGTCGGAGGGATTCCCCGAAGGCGCCTGATCCTGAAACGAGGATTAGTTGTCGGATTGGCACTGACCCAGGGCCGCCGGCTTTCCACAGGCGGGAACAAGAAGCCCTGACAAGAAATGTTCTTGGAACGTAAACATTTGATCCTCAAAGGGTTACGCTTGCAACGGCGACCCGACCGCGAGTATGTTGCGGAAGTGGAAATGTTCGACTGCGTGGGCGAGACCCTCCGCCGGCTGCGGAAGGAGCGCCATCTCACTCTCGAAGATCTCGGCGCCCAGGCGGGGCTCGGACGCGGCCAGTTGTCGCGCATCGAGAACGGCCGCCAGCACGCGACGCTCAAGACTCTCGCCAAGATCCTGAGCTCGCAGGGGGTCAGCCGGCGCGAGTTCTTTCGCCGCTACGACCTGGTGGAGGCCGAGAAGATCCAGGTCGAGCGCACCAGCCCCCCGGAACCCGGCGCCTACCCGATCGGGACCAGCGCCGCCGCCCTGCCGGGCGAGATCAAAGAGGCCCTGAGCAGGGTCGAATCCTTCATGCAGAGCACCTTCCAACGCTCACAGCCGCTGGCTCAAGGCGCCATCGAAGTCGGCGACTACGTGGTGCTCTTCCGCGTGGTGCCCAGAGGTACAGGTGCGGGAGGCGCGGGAGGCGCGGGCAGCGCCGAGTCCGCAGGCGGCATGATGCCATCAGCTGGCCCTCTCATCTCCACTCCCAAGCGCGGCCGGCGCAAGAAGCGCTAAGCCCTTCGATCGGCCTGTCGGGAACCGCGCCGAGGCGGCCGTTCCCCATTCCAACTCTGCAGTCCACGCTTTGCCTCGAACGAGAACTAGACACGCCTTCCGGCACGCCAGACCCGTCACCGCCACCGGCGACGGTCCCTCGCCTGGAAAAAACGTAGCCAGGATGAATAGAGACAATTCCTTGCCCTGAACAGTCAATCTCTACGCAATTCGTATTCCAAACGCAGAACAAGATGATCCGATCTGGCTAATGCTTGGCGTCTAAATATATCATTATCAGTGACTTACGCTTGCACGCGGTATGTTCCTGCCGCTACATTTCTCCTATGGGCATGTTTGCCAACCTGGGTCGGACCCTGAGCCTGCTGCGGGAGCTCAGAGGTAGGAGCCAGACCCGCGTCGCGCGGGAAGCCCGGATCGGCAAGAGCCAGCTGTCGAAGTACGAGAACGGCAAGGAGCTGCCCAAGTTCGAAACGCTCGAGAAGATCCTGCACGTGCTGAAGGTCGACATGTTCGAGTTCTTCTACACCCTCTACCTGGTGGACGGCCGTGCCGCCGCATTGGCTCATGCAGCAAGCATCGCGGGCGCCGCGGGCGTTGCGGGCGCCGCCGGCGCCCCGGCCGCCGAGCTGTCGCCGGCCGGCTCCGGCCTGGCCGTCGCGTCCTCCGCCTCCTCGCCAGAAGGGGACTCCGGGAGCAGCCCCGCGTCTGCGGCCACCGGCGGCGCCGCCTACCTCCCCCCTCTCCCTCACCAGCACCCCTTGCTCGCCGAGGCGACCGACCAGGCCTTCGCCCGCGTCTTCTCCGATCTGCTGATGCTCTATCGCCGAGTCTTCGAGCAGGTGGTGCTGTCGGGCAGCGGCCGCCCCGACAACGCCAAGATCTGAGCCACCCGCATCCACCCATTACCCTCGACACCTACCGGACCCGCTCCCCCTCGTCGTCCGCAACCAGCCGGACCCTTAGCTCCTCCCAGTGCGCGGCGGCCAGCTCGCCGCCGAGGTCGGCGTCGCCGCGATACGGCCGCAGCGGGATGCGCCGGCAAGGCACTCTGAAGGTGGTGGCGCCGGCAAGCGGCAGCGGCGCGAGGCGGACCGTTCCGCCCTCGATCCTGCCGCGTAGCGCTACAGCCGAGATGGGCATGCGGCGGCCGCTTGCCCCCGGGGCAGGACCGGGCAGCGCCAGCGGTCCGGTCCCCCCGGCGCATGCGGCCAGGGAGATCGCGTCGGCCGAGCCGAGCAGCCGGTAGTCCGCCGCCAGGGCGCGGGCGCCGGCTCGCTGTTCCCGACGCAGACGGCGCTCGCGCGACGCGAGTCTCAGCAGTTGCTCCCGCCAGCCCGGGTCGCGCCGGCGGTCACGGTGGAGCTCGCGCGCGTGGCGGACGATCAGCAGCGCGGCATAGGGACGTTGCTCGAGGAAGCGGGCGGTGCCGCGTTCCCAGATCTCGATGCGCTGCTCCCGCGGCATGGCGAGGAAGTCCACCGGCCGCCCGTCGCCGCCGGCCCGCGGCGCCGCGTCGGCTTCCCGCCAGCCGTTGTCGTGCTCCCGCCCCGCGAAGATGATGTCGCCGCGGCGCGGGTTCGCGGGCATCCCGTCGGCGCGCCACAAGGACAGGATCTCGCCGGCCAGGTGGGCGTGATCGGGTTGTGTCACCACGCGGTACGCGCCGTCTTCGACCGCGACGATCACCGGCGCAGTGTAAGGTAAGATCGGCCGCTGTTGCTCATTGCTCGCTGCTCGGTCATTGGCCCGCCTCTCGAGGCGCCAGGTGGACAGCCCGTGAAGAAGATCCTTCCAGAGGACGCCCTCGCGTACCACTCGCGCGGACGCAAGGGCAAGATCCAGGTCGTCCCCACCAAGCCCACCAACACGCAGCGCGACCTGTCGCTCGCCTACAGCCCGGGCGTCGCCTATCCCTGCAAGGAGATCCAGCGCGATCCGCTGCTGGCCTACGAGTACACGGCCAAGGGGAACCTGGTGGCAGTGATCACCAACGGCACCGCGGTCCTGGGCCTGGGCAACATCGGCGCGCTGGCCGGCAAGCCGGTCATGGAAGGCAAGGGGGTGCTGTTCAAGCGCTTTGCCGACATCGACGTCTTCGACCTCGAGCTCGCCACCGAGGACCCGGAAGAGTTCATCCGCGCGGTCAAGCTGCTCGAGCCGACCTTCGGTGGCATCAACCTCGAGGACATCCGCGCGCCCGAGTGCTTCGAGATCGAGCGCCGCCTGAAGGCGGAGATGGCGATCCCGGTCTTCCATGACGACCAGCACGGCACCGCGATCATCTCCGGCGCGGCGCTGCTCAACGCCCTGCAGCTGGCCGGCAAGTCGATCGCGGAGGTGCGCATCGCTTTCTCCGGCGCCGGCGCCGCCGCGCTCTCCTGCGCCCGGCTCTACATCGGGCTCGGGGCGCGGCGCGAGAACCTCGTCCTCTCCGACCTCGCCGGCGTGGTCTATCGCGGGCGCCGCGAGCTGATGGATCCGTGGAAGGAAGAGTTTGCCGCCGACACGCCGGCGCGCACCCTGGCCGAGATCATGGCCGGCGCCGACGTGTTCATCGGGCTGTCGGCGGCGGGGGTGGTGACGCCGGACATGGTGCGCTCGATGGCCCGCGATCCGATCGTCTTCGCGATGGCCAATCCCGACCCGGAGATCGGCTATGACGAGGCGCGGGCGGCCCGCCCCGACGCCATCGTCGCCACCGGGCGCAGCGACTTTCCGAACCAGGTCAACAACGTGCTCGGCTTCCCGTTCATCTTCCGCGGCGCCCTGGACGTGCGGGCCACCGACATCGACGACGGCATGCAGCTGGCGGCGGTGCGGGCGCTCGCCGACCTGGCGCACGAGGACGTTCCCGACTCGGTGCTGCGGGCCTACGGCCTCGACGCGCTGCGCTTCGGCCGCGACTACCTGATCCCCAAGCCGGTCGATCACCGGGTCTTGCTGCGGGTGCCGCCGGCGGTGGCGCGGGCCGCCATGGACAGTGGCGTGGCGCGGGTCCCGATCGCCGACTTCGCCGTCTATCAGCGGCGCCTCGAGACCCTGATCTCGCGCCGCCTCGAGCTGATGCGCGGCATCCTCGACCGCGCCAAGAGCGACCCCAAGCGGGTGGTGTTTCCCGAGGGCGAGCACGACCAGGTCCTGCGCGCCGCCAAGATCCTGGTGGACGAAGGGATGGCGCACCCGATCCTGCTGGCCCGCCGCGAAGTGATCGCCGGCAAGCTCCGCGACCTCGAGCTGCCCGAGGAGCGGGTCACCATCCTGCACAACGAGAGCTCGCCGTTGTTCGAGCCTTATGTCCGGCGGCTGCACGAGATGCGCCGCCGGGACGGCCTCACGTTGGAGCACGCGCGCAAGTTGATGCGCCTGCGCAACTACTTCGGCAGCATGATGGTCGAGCTGGGGGACGCCGACGGCCTGATCTCCGGGCTCACCCGCAGCTATCCCGAGACGATCCGGCCGGCGCTGCAGATCATCGACACGCGGCCCGGCGTCACCCGCGTCTCGGGAGCCTACATCCTCGTCTTCCAGGAGCGCCTGCTCTTCCTCGCCGACACCACCGTGAACATCGACCCCTCGCCCGAGGAGCTGGCGGAAATCACCACGCTGACGGTCGAGCTCGTTCGCCGCTTCGGGATCGTGCCTCGCGTGGCCCTGCTGTCGTTCTCCAACTTCGGCTCCAACAGCCATCCCGCGGCGCGCAAGGTGCGGCGGGCCGTCGAGCTGGTAGCCGCCCGCGATCCCCAGCTCGAGGTCGACGGCGAGATGCAGGCCGATACGGCGCTGG
>DATNKH010000829.1:0-4289 GCA_035603475.1 Thermoanaerobaculia bacterium | reverse complement strand
GGCGAGCCGATTCCGGGTCCAGGCTCATGGGCTTCTCCTCACGCAAATGTTCCGGCGCAGTCGGAGGCGGTGGGTCACCGCGTCGTTACGCATCCCCCTCGCCTCCGTTTGGGCGAGGGCGCGCAGTCCTCCGCCGCCTCCCTCCAGATTTGGGCCCTCGCCCAAACGGCGGCGAGGGGGATGCGTACGACGCGGTGCCCTAGACCAGCACCTCGAAGCTCAGCCGCAGCATCTCGCCCAGCGACCAGGCCTGGAACGGGCAGCCGCGCGGCGTGTGCGGCGGGTCGCCGTCGGCGATCTCCGGCAGGTGACCGAGGCCGTAGACGCCGAGCTGCGCCGCGAGCGGCGCCAGGAAGCGCTCGCGCGCCTGCCGCTTCGCGTCGTCGCCGCCGCCGCGCACCCGCACCCAGGCCTCGACGAAGGGGCCGAGCAGCCACGGCCAGACCGTTCCCTGATGATACGCGCCGTCGCGGGCGCGCGGCTCTCCCTCGTAGCGCCCGCGATAGCCGGGCTCGCCGGGGGCCAGGGTGCGCAGCCCCAGCGGCGTCCACAGTCGCTTCTCCACAGCGTCGACCACCCGCCGCGCCTGCGCCGGCGGCAGCAGCGCCGACGGCAGGCCGCCCACCGCCAGCACCTGGTTCGGGCGCATCGCCGGGTCCACCGCGCCGCGCCGATGGTCGACGTCCACGACGTCATAGAGGCAGCCCGCCGCGTCGTTCCAGAACCGCGCCGCGAAGCTGGCCCGCGCCCGCTCGCCGAGGGAACGCCAGCGCGTGGCCGCCGCCTGAGATCCCGGGGCGGCAGTGCCGGGATCGCTGGCAGCGCCTACAGCGAGGGCATGGATCCAGAGCGCCTGCACCTCGACCGGCTTGCCGCACCGCGAGGTGACGGCCCTGCCGTCCACCCGAGCGTCCATCCAGGTGAGCTGCGACCCCGGCTCGCCGGCCGCCAGCAGCCCGTCGTCGTCGGCATGGATGCCGAAGCGGGTGCCGGCGGCGTAGCCGGCGAGGACCGCGTCGACTGCTTCGAGCAGCGCCTGGCGGTCCGCCGCGGAGAGCATGGAGAGCGCGCCCAGCGGGGCGGGCTGGGCGGGCGTTCCAGGCGAGGCAGCAGTCGGCCGGCCCCGGCTCGCGGCGCGCAGCAGCGCGTCCACCGCCACCACGAACCAGAGCGAGGCGTCGACCGAGTCGTACTCGGGCACCCCGCCGACATCCGGGAAACGGTTCGGCAGCATCCCCTGCGACACCGTGCGGGCCCAGGCGACCAGGATCGCCGCCGCCTCCTCGACGCGGCCTGCCGCCAGGCAGAGACCGCGCAGCGCGATGAAGGTGTCGCGCCCCCAGTCGGTGAACCAGGGATAGCCGGCGACGATGGTCCTGCCGCCGTCGCGCCGCACCAGGTAGGAGTCGGCGGCGCGCCTCCCCTCGCCGCCCAGGGCGCGCCGCCGGCGCTGCTCGGCGCCGCGGAAGATGCCGAGGCAGGCGGCCGGCGAGCCCGCGGGCAGCTCCTGCCCCTCGGCCGCCAGGATCCAGATCGCCTCGCCGCGCTGCAGGTCCCAGCGCCAGGTCCCCGGCGACGCCAGGTCCTCGAGCGCGTCGAGGCCGCGCTCGCGCTCCCGCGGGTAGAAGAAGTTGCGGTACCAGAGCGGATCCTGCACGTAGACGCCGTTGGCGAACGTCACCACCGCCGGCACGTCGAGGTAGGGGCGGAACACCCGCCATGGGCCGCGCCCTTCCGGCTCGAAGCGGAACGACGGGTTCTCGCGATGCAGCGCGTGGTAGTCGCGCCCCGACAGGAACGGCCGCACCGTCAGCTCGGCCGCCGGCGCCGGCTCGCGCAGCCGCCACGACACCGCCGCCGCTGCCGCGCCCTGCGGCACCAGCACCTCCTGGTCGACGAGCACGCCGCCGCAGTCGAAGGTCCAGCGCGGCCAGGGATCGGCGACGAAGTCCGCGAGCCGCTTGCCGCCGTCGGGCTCGACCACCCCCGGGGCATAGAGCTGGGAGCTGATGGCGAACCTGCGGCCGCCGGTCCGCACCCAGGCGTCGAAGCCGTTGACCAGCACCATCCGGCCGGTGGGCGGCGTGCGCGCCACCAGCAGCAGGGCATGATAGCGGCGAGTGCGGATGCCGCCGACCGTCCCGGAGGCGAAGCCCCCGAGCCCATCGGCCTCGAGCCACTCGGCCTCGTGATTCACCGCCCCGCTCCGCTCACCGTCGCGCTCCGCCTGCCGTCGGCGGCCGGTGGCCACTCCACGGGCACACGCGGGTCATCGCAGGGTTCCCTCCACACCGCCCGACGATGGAAGAGGCTTGGCGGTGCGCCCTATTCTTCCCGAAGTGCTGCCCGGCCGCCAGCCCGGAAGAGGCTCATGGCTTGTGCGAGATCGCGAACACGCGGCTCGGTGACGCAGCCCGCACTCATAGATCATTGTATATATATGGCATTGTCTTTAAGCTTGACGGGCCAGTTTACCTCCCTCATGATCTCCTAATAACCCGCCCCGAGAGTGTCCTGGGGCCCTGCCTTCGCCACGGGAACCGGGCAGGTAGCGGACACTTTGAGATACCTTTACCGCCGCATCTTGTACAGGAGGTCACCTTCGATGCCAAGCCTAACGGATGTCGCAAATCAGATCGAAGCCACTCTGACTCAGATCCAATCCAATACCCAGGATACCAGCGCGACCGCGCTTCTGATCCACGGGGATACCGATCAGATGAAGGCGTCGCTCACTACCCTTATCGCAAACAACCAGGCGGATTTCGCCAATCTCTCCACCGGACTTTCAGTCATAGTCGCGCAGCAACAGATTGGCAACGATCTTCTCGACTTCGAGCGCCGACAGAATGATACTATCATCTGCTGGCTGACCACGATCGCCGACCTGCTTTGCAGGCAGCTGAATCGCCTGAATACACAGATTGAGCTGGAGATTAGAATGGCACATGCCCTCGAGCAGATAAAGGAAACCCTCGAGCTCGTTCACGGTTCGCAGACAGTCGCGGTACTGCGCCGGCACGAGCTCGAGGAGCGGCTAGAGGAGTGCTGCCCGCGAAGGCAGCCTGAACCGGAGCGGTGCTTCGATCCCTGTGAATCTCCAGTTTTCAAACCGAGCCGTCCGCCTCTGCCTGAGTGGCAGCCACTGCCGATACCTCAGAAGTCAACCTAGTGTCACGAGTCAGCAACTCCTTGACCTCGAGACACTAGATGCCGGGAGAACGACGATGACGCTGCTCGTGCAGAATGACACCGGCGCAATCGGTAGCGGCAATGTGTTTCCCTTGCGCGCAGAGGCTGACCTCTTCCAGATCTGCAACATGGACATGAATCTCGGAGAAACGCAACTGACCGTGCCTGCCGACTTAGTTCAGGTGACCTATGGCACGCAGACTGCAACGGGCCCGTGCCCTAGCCGAATCCATCTACTCGTCAACACGAACTTCAACGTGAATCCGGCAAATCTCGACATCATCGTCTTGGCCTTAGATAACTCCTTCGCGCTGAGTGACGGCACCATGTTGTCGAATTTCGGAGGACTCACGCTCCAGGTGGGCAATCCAGAGAACCCCACGCCATCTGTCCTCGTGCTCTACGATTCGTCGCAAAACGGCGGCGCTGGATACTGCGCGAAGGGGCAAGTCAGTGGCAACTACGACTTGCAGACCCCCAATCCGGTGATTCTGTATCACGAGCTGTCGCATGCTTTCCGCGATGCTACACATACTAGCTTGAGCCTCGCCGCGACCGGCTGTGCGGCTTCTCCCGAGGAAGCGGCCGCGGAGACTGATGAGAATGATATGCGTACACAGTTGGGGCTTCCCTTGCGCGATACAACCGATCACTGCGGTCAAGCTTGCTCAGGCGGCGCAGGGCCGAACACGAGTTCTTGCTGCATCATTGTCAGCATCGCCACCGGTTCAGCATACTCGTCGGAGGTCAACGCTCTCCGCCTCTTGCGAGATACCTTCCTGCGAGCGTCGGAGACCGGTCACAGCCTCTTCGATCATTTCTTCCACGACTATTACGCTTTCAGTCCACAAGTGTGCAGGTCGATGGCGGCTTCGGACGATATC
The DNA here is from genome assembly GCA_035603475.1 of Thermoanaerobaculia bacterium. Lineage (GTDB taxonomy): Bacteria > Acidobacteriota > Thermoanaerobaculia > Multivoradales > UBA5704 > JASLEW01. The sequence goes on along the minus strand of DATNKH010000829.1, from coordinate 213 downwards.
CGGCATCTAATCGAGATCTATGTGGTCAAGCCGTTGACGCTCTCCCTGGGACTCATTCAAGGCCACACGCTCGGCCGGTTGACCCCGGAGGAGCTTGGCGCCCACTTCGAGGAAGGTATCCGTGCGTCGGTCGATATTCAGCGACTCGTAGCGGACAATGTGGAGGACGCATTGCAGCTGCTGAATGACCTCCGCCATGGCTTGACACCCCTA
>DATNKH010000828.1:0-2845 GCA_035603475.1 Thermoanaerobaculia bacterium | reverse complement strand
GAGCCACTCCCTGCGCCTGGCGGTCGAGCAGCCAGCGCCGCTTCTCGAGGATGAGGTCGGCGTCGCGGTCGAGGCCGGCGAGCGCCTGGTCGAGGTCCTGCCGGCCCTCGACGACCCCCTCGCTGCGCTCCCAGATGCGGGTGGCGATCTGTTCCCACTCGGGCACCTTCGGGGACGGCACTGCGTGCTGCAGCTGCTCGCGGAATGCCCCCACCTGCGGATCGGCGGCGAGGGCCGGGTCCTGCCACGCGGCGCGCCGCGCCGGCAGGTCGCCGACCAGGGAGAAGAAGCGCGCCTGCTGCGCCGGCTCCGACAGGTACTCGATCAGCTGCCACGCCGCCCGCGCGTGCCGCGAGCCGCGGAAGATCACCAGGCTCGCGCCTCCGACCAGCGAGTTGCCCGTGCCCGGGCCGTCCTCGTCCGGCGCCGGCAGCGGCGCGGTCGCCCAGCGGCCGGCCATCGCCGGCGGCAGCCGCCGCCGGAACTCGCCGACGTCCCAGGGACCTGAGACGTACATGGCGAAGTAGCCCTGGGCGAACAGCTGGTAGAGATTGGCCACCCGGTAGTCGGGCACCGCCGGCGCCAGCCCGGCGCGGAACAGATCGACGTAGAAGGCCATCGCGCGCCGGCTCCGCGGATCGCGAAAGGCGCCATGGCGCCCGCCGTCGCGCAGCAGCGGCGATCCGGCCTCGAGCAGCAGCGCCTCCGGCGGCGGGTATTCGTTGATCGGCAGCAGGATGGCGAAGTTGCCGGCGCCGGCGCGGGCCTTCACCCGTTCCATGCAGCGGCGCCAGGAGCTCCAGGTGCGCGGCGGCAGCTCGCAGCCGGCCGCCCGGAGCAGATCGCTGCGGTAGAAGAGCAGCCGCGTGTCGACGTACCAGGGAATGGCGTAGACCCGCCCGTCGATGACGCCGCTGTCCCAGCCGCCCGGGAAGTAGTCGGTGGCCGCCAGCGTGCGGCTGGCCGCCAGGCGGGCGTCGAGGCCGGCCAGGGCGCCGATGGCCGCGAACTCCGGGATCCAGGTGCTGCCGAGCTGCGCCAGGTCCGGCGTGCTGCGGCCGACGAAGGCGGTCAGCAGCTTCTCGTGCGCTGCGATGAACGGGATCTGCTGCACCTCGACGCGCAGCCCGGGATGGCGCCGCTCGAACTCGGGCAGCAGCTGCTGCACCACCTCCCCCTCGCGCCCCAGCGCCCACAGCTCCAGCCGCTCGGACCCGCGCCGGCCGCCTCCGGCGCCGCCGCAGCCTGCCAGCAGCAGCAGCAGCCAGACAATGGCCGGGACCGTCGACGGTGGCTTCAATGCGGCGGGCTCTCCGCGCCTGCCAGCCAGCCGCCCTCGAAGCCGGCACGGCGCAGCCCCAGGATCAGGTGCGGGTTGCGGCGCATGAGGCGCCAGATGAGGCCGCTTCTGTAGTTCTCGATCATTGCGACGATCGGCCCCTGGTCGATGCCGAGGGCGTCGGAGTCGAACCAGCCGGCGCCGGGATCGACGCTCCCCCGCTCGACGCGGCGAGGAGGCCCCGGCGGCGGCACCCTTAAGGTCGGGTTCCAGGCGTCGAGGAAGCCGTACCTGGTGAGCAGGCGGCCGCCGTAGCGGCGAGACATCTCCTCCATCGCCGGCAGCGCGATCTCCGGGGCCACGGCGATGGCGCTGGCCGCCGCGGTCGGGGCGATGGTGCCGTCGTCGCGGACGCCGGTCGGCGCGGCGCCGCGCGCCCAGTAGCCGTGGAAGACACGGCTGCGGCCGTCGATCTCGACAGTGAAGTCGCCGGGGCCGTCGCAGGCGGTCAACCCCCAGATCTCCGGGCCGTAATCGCGAAAGCCGTCGGGGTTGGCGACGGCGTAGGCGCGCTGCGCCAGGGTGGCGCGGCGGGCGCTCTCGAAGTAGTCGCTGGCATGGGCGCGCATGAAGGCGTCGCGGATGCCGCGGAAGTCGATCCAGAGGTGCGGGTACTGGTAGCCGAAGAGCGGCGTGAAGGCCAGGTACTGCTGCCCGAAGTACTCCCCCCAGACGTAGGTGCTGGTGTAGCGCCGCCACGCCTCCTCGTCCACCGGGTGGGTCGGCGAGCCCAGCGCCAGCATGTAGAGGATCACCGCCTCGTTGTAGCCGCGCCACTCGTAGGGGATGTAGCCGCTCTCGGGGGACCAGCCGAGGGCCACGTCGGGTGGATGGGGCTGCATCCACCGCCAGTCGACGCGGGTGTAGAGCTCCTCGGCCGCGGCGCGGATCGCCGCCTCCTCGCCGCGCGGATCGCCGGGCGCACCGGCGGCGACGTCGAAGTACGAGCCGTCGACCAGCACCCCGGCCATCAGCAGGGCGGTGTCGATGGGCGACAGCTCGACGTCCTTGAAGCGCCTGCCGGTGCCCATGTCGAGGAAGTGGTAGAAGAAGCCATGGTAGCCGGTCATCCCGGCCGGCGCCGCGCCCTGCGGTGCGGCGAGCAGGAAGCGCAGCGTCGCGAGGACGCGGGCGCGCGCCTGGGCGCGGGTCACCCAGCCGCGCTCGACGCCGATCGGGTAGGCGGTGAGACCGAAGCCGACCGCGGCGACGCTCGAGAAGGACGGGCTGGGCGCGCGGTCGGGCACCAAGCCGTTCGCCGGATTGGCGAGGTCCCAGAACCAGCGGAAGGTGCGCTCCTCGAGCTGGTCGAGGAAGCGCTCGTCCTGCGGCAGCAGCCGCGGAGCCGTCGCGGCAACTGGCGGAGGGGCTCCCGTTGCCGGCGCAAGGCGGCTGGGGACCGCAAGGAGCGGAGCGAGGAGAGCAGCGGAGAACGCGACAATCCTGCGGAAGTCTCGTGACATCGCGCCCATCCTAGCCTGAGACGGGACGTGGAGGGCGGCGCCG
>DATNKH010000827.1:0-2015 GCA_035603475.1 Thermoanaerobaculia bacterium | reverse complement strand
CTGCACGCCGGCGATCTCGAGGGCGGCGGCGGCGGCGTGCCGGCAGGCCGCGTCGAGCTGGCCGGCGCCGATCTCCACCACCAGCGGCACCCCCGGGCGCAGGCGCGCGCACTCCCCGCACAGCCGCGCCAGCACCGCGTCGCCGCTGCCGGGCGAGAAGAGTGCCAGGTGAGGCTCGAAATTGCAAACCTCGGCCGGCAGCCCCGGCGCGTCGCCGGGATCGACGTAGGGCGGGTTGCTGACCACCAGGTCGAAGCGGCCGAGGTCGAACGCCGCGGTGAGGTCGCTCGCCACCGCGGCCACCCGGCCGGCGACGCCATGGCGGCGGGCGTTGCCGGCGGCCACCGCCAGCGCGGCCGGGGACAGGTCGGCGGCGACCGCGCGGGCGCCGGCCAGCTCGAGAGCCAGGGTCACCGCCAGGCAGCCGGAGCCGGTGCCGACGTCGAGGATGCGGGGCGCCGGGGGAAGCGCGAGGGCGAGCGCCGCCTCGACCAGGTGCTCGGTCTCGGGGCGCGGGATGAGCACCCGCTCGTCGACCGCGAAGGCGCGGCCGTAGAACTCTCTCTCGCCGAGCAGGTAGGCGACCGGCTCGCCGTGCAGCCGCCGCGCCAGCAGCTCCTCGAAGCGTGCCGCGGCCGCCGGCGGCACCGGCTGGTCGTCGCGCGCCATGACCTGCGCCTCGGAGAGGCCGAGCACCGCGCCGAGCAGCAGCGCGGCTTCGCGCGGCGGCGCGAAGGCGGTGTCCCCGAGGCGGCGGCGCCCCAGGTGCAGCAAGTCTCCGAGCACGCGATCAGTGGGCGCGGGCTGCCGCTTCCATCTTCTGGGCCTGGAAGTGGGCGACGAGGGGCTCGATCAGCGCATCGAGGTCGCCCTCGAGCACCGCCGGCAGCTGGTGGACGGTGACGCCGATGCGGTGATCGGTGACGCGGTTCTGGGGGAAGTTGTAGGTGCGGATCTTCTCCGAGCGGTCGCCGCTGCCGACCATGCGGCGGCGCTCCTCGGACTGCGCCGTCTCGGCCTTCTCGCGCTCGATCTCGAGCAGCCGCGCCTTCAGGACGCGCAGCGCTTTCGCCTTGTTCTTGATCTGGCTGCGCTCGTCCTGGCAGCTGACGACGATGCCGGTCGGCAGATGGGTGAGGCGCACGGCCGAGTAGGTGGTGTTGACGCCCTGGCCGCCGGGACCGGAGGAGCAGAAGCGGTCGATGCGCAGGTCCCTCTCGTCGACCGCCACCTCCACGTCCTCGGCCTCCGGCAGCACCGCGACGGTCACCGCGGAGGTGTGGATGCGCCCGGAGGCCTCGGTCTCGGGGACGCGCTGGACGCGGTGGACCCCGCCCTCGTACTTCAGGCGGCTGTAGGCGCCGCGCCCCTCGACGATCGCCGAGACCTCCTTGATGCCGCGCACGCCCGACTCCGACAGGTCGATGACCTCGACGCGCCACCCCTGGCGCTCGGCATAGCGGCTGTACATCCGGAACAGCTCGGCGGCGAACAGCGTCGCCTCGTCGCCGCCGGTGCCGGCGCGGATCTCGAGCACGACGTTGCGCGCGTCGTTCGGGTCGCGCGGCGTGAGCTCGCGCCGCAGCTCCTCCTCGAGCTGCTGGATGCGCTGCTGCAGCTGCTCGCGCTCCTCCTGGGCGAGGGCGAACAGCTCGTCATCTTTGCCGAGGCCGGCGAGCAGCTGCTGGTTCTCGGCGAGCCGGCGCAGCGCCGCCGTGTGCTCGCGATAGAGGGCGACGACGTGGCCGATCTCGGAGATCGCGCGGTTGGTGTCGGCGTAGGCCTTGTGGTCGGCGAGCAGGGCCGGGTCGGCCAGCCGTTGCGTCAGCTCGGTGTGGGTTTTCTCGAGCTGCGCCAGCTTCTCGATCATGCCGGGATCTCCCCGCTGCCGGCACTGACGGCGCTGGCGGCACTGCCGGCGCTGGCGGCACTGTCGGCACTGTCCGCGATGCCGGCGAGCGTGACGAGCACCGGCGCCTCCTCGCGGGCCCCGGCGCCGGCGCCGGCGGCCGTCG
>DATNKH010000826.1:0-4022 GCA_035603475.1 Thermoanaerobaculia bacterium | reverse complement strand
CCGGCGTCGCGGTTCGCCCGCGGCATCGTGCACCCAGATCGCGACCGCCGGTCCGCCTGCCGCCGGCGCCGCCGCCGGTCCGTCGCGGGTGCGCAGCGCCGCCAGCGACAGCGGGCCGCCGTCGTAGATGGCCCCGCCGCCGACGCGCACCTGCCCCGCGGCCAGCGGACGGCCGTCGAGGGTGGCCGCCAGCGAGCGGACGACGGCATCGCCGCCGCCGCCGCCTGTTCCATCGCCGGCGCCCGCCCCGCTGCCGGCACCGGCCGCGGTGCGAGATTCGCCGAAGTCGCCGCCCTCGAACCTCACTCCCCGCGCCAGCCGATCGGCGCCCACGAGCTCGAGCGCCAGGTGAGAACCGTCCAGGCTCGCGCGGTCCGCCGCGGTGAGCAGGTCCGGCAGCCAGCGGCGGGGCGGCCGGGACAGGGTGACATCGAGCCGCAGGCGGGAGCCCGCGGGCACGCCGGCGGCCAGCAGGCGGAGACCGGGCAACGCCAGGTCGAGGCGCCGCTCGATCACGGTGGCCAGCAACGGCAGGCGTCCGGCGGCCGCCGCCCGGGTGCCGCCAGGGTCCGCCGCTCCGGCGCCACTCGGACTCGCTGCACCGGCGCCGCCCGGGTCTGCGGCCGCGGTGACAGCCGGGTCCGCCGTCCCGCCGCTCCCGCCGCCGTCTGGGTCGGCCGCCAGGTTGTGCCGCTCTCCCGGGTCGTGGGCCAGGTCGTAGAGCTCGACGCGCGCCATCCGGCCGAGATCCTGCCGCCAGAGGTGGGCTTGCAGCTCGTCGGCGGGAGCGAACGGCTCCTGGCGATTGAACACGATCAGCTTCAGCCGCCCGAGCACCGCGGCGGCGCGCAGCGGACCGCTCGAGAGGCCCTCGGCGAAAGCCGGCCGCTCGGCGAGCGGGGCCGCGCCGGTCAGGGCCGGCAGCAGGTCGACGCCTTCCCACCCGGGATCGGGCGCGGCGCCGGCGGCCGCCGCCAGGGTGGGCGCCAGGTCCAGCAGCCGGACCGTGCCGGCGAGGCGACGGCCGGCCGGGATGTGGCCGTCCCAGCGCCAGATCATCGGCACGTGGATCTGTTCTTCGTAGAGCGTCTGGCCGTGCTTCCAGCCGCCGTGGTCGAACAGCTCCTCGCCGTGGTCGGCAGTGAGCACCACCAGGGTGTTGGCCAGCACCTCCGGGCGCAAGCTGGCGAGCACCTGGCCGATGGCCCGGTCGACGTAATGCACCTCGCTGTCGTACAGCGCCGAGAGGTGGGCGATGTCGCGCGCCGGATCGGCCAGGACCAGCTTGCCGGTGTAGATGCCGTGCACCCAGTCGCCCGCCACCGGACCCCGGTACTCGCCCTCGAAGGGGGAGCGGTTGCCGACGACCTCGGGGTTGTCGTACGGGTCGTGCGGATCGATGTAGTGCAGGTAGAGGAAGAACGGACGGTCCTGATCCTGGTCCTGGCGGGCGGCGATCCAGGGGAGTGCGTGGCGGTTCAGGTCGTCGGCATGGCGCCGCAACCACTCGACGTCGGCCGGCGGCGCGTAGAAGGTGCGGAACCCGCGCTCGAAGCCGGCGCCGACGTGCATCGTCGGGTTGGCCAGGAAGCCGGCGGTCTCGTACCCGGCGCGACCCAGGCGCTCGGCCGTCGTCAGGACGCCCGCCGGGACACCGTAGGCGGACATGTCGATCCCGAGCAGCTCGCCAGGGTAGCGGCCTGTCATCATCGAGACCACCGACGGCAGCGTCCAGGGCGCCTGGCTGTACGCGTCCTCCATGACCGTGCCGGCGCCGGCCAGCCGGCGCGCGATCTCGGGAGAGGTCTCGCGGCGGTAGCCGTACGGGGTCAGACGGTCGCGGCGCAGGGTATCGACGAGGATGACGATGATGTTGGGGCGGACGGCGCCGGCGCCGCGAGCGGCGCTGCTCAGCGCCACCGGCCCCCAGGCCACCAGGTTGGCGGCGCGCAGGCGGGGGGGAAGTCCGTCGACCCGGAGCTCGAGCGTCACCTGCCGCCCCGCGTATCGCGCCAGGTCGGCCGAGAGGTCGAGCCATTCCGGGTTGGCCCGCTCGCTCGACCGCACGACCTGCAGCACTTCGCGGGTGCGGCCGTCTGTGAGCACCGCCACCGCCTCCGCCTCCGCCTCCAGGCGGCGGCGGCGCGCCCGCGCCCAGGCGCCAGGCGCCAGCTGCAGCCCGGCGTGCAGCGCGGCCCGCGGCGGCACCCGCCCCGTCCAGGTCCAGGGCGCCGCGGTCGTCAGCACCACGGGACGCCGCTCATGGTCGATCTCGAGGTCGGCGAGCGCCGGCCGGACAGGGAAGTGCAAGCCCGCCACGCCCGCGCCGGCACCGGTGCCGACGGTGTAGCGTCCCGCCTCGACCAGCGTCCGGAGCACGAAGCCCTCGGGTCCACCGCGATGGCAGCCGGCGGCCAGCAGGGCACCAGCCAGCAGGGCGCCCGCCGGCAGAGCGCCGGCCAGCGCGCCCCACCTGGCACGGGGATGCCTGGCGCCGGGGGCGCCGGCGGGCCGACACGGGTAGTGGGTCATTCTCCCTCTGCCTCCCACTACCCCAGCGGCGGTGGCGGCGTCAGGCCAGGTCATGATCACCCATTGCGTAGTAGAAGCCGCCGGCCGCCGCGACCGGGTCCACCCGGCCTGGGGCGGCACCGCGGCAGCCGACGAAGCGGGGCCCGCCATCCGGGTGGATCCCCAGGCGCGCCAGCAGACCGGCGGCATCGAGGTTGCCGGGCGGCGGCCAGAAGCGCCAGGACCGCAAGCCGGCGGTCCGCAGGTCGGCCGCGATGGCGAGCATTGGAGAGTACCACTCGCCCGCCGGCGGAAGCCAGAGCTCGGTGGCCCATGCTTCCTGGCCGACGAAGGCGAAGACCGCCAGCCCTTCGACGCCGCGCTGCCGCAGCAGGTAGAAGCGATAGTAGCGGTGCGGCCGGGCCCAGTAGCGCCAGTTGAGGAAGGCCGCCGAACGCCGCACTCCGGCCACCGCGCAGCTCTCCCAGACCGCCTCCGCCCAGTCGCCGCAGCAGTCGCCGCTCCACAGCCCGGTGTCGTTCCCGGGGTCCGCGCCGCCGGCGATCGGTAAGGCGGGCGGAGAGGACGGCGGCGGCTCCGGCAGCGGGCCGGCGAGCTGCGCGATGGTCAGGAGCGGCCGGTAGCCGAAGACGCGCTCGCCCAGGCGGAAGTGCCGGTCGCTGGGAAACCCGAAGAGCCACGGGGCGTCCCCGTCTCCCGGCAGGTCGGCGAGCAGCCGTTCGCCGAGCTGCACCAGCGCCGGGCGCAGGCCGCGGCCGGCCGCGCGGCCGACGAAGTCGACCAGCTGCCAGATCCCACCCTGGCCGCCGCGCCAGCGCGCCGGCAGGCGCAGGGCGCCCGCATGAGCCACCACCTCGCCAGCCCCGGCGGCGGCGCCGGCCGCCCCCGCCGCCCCCGCCGCCCCCGCCGAAGCGACCGCCTCGGGCGCCTCGCGTGCCGTGGCCGCTCTGACCGCTCTGACCGCGACGAGGCTGCGCGCCTCGCCGGGCAGCTGCCGGTACTTCCAGGTCCACTCCTCGGGCGCGAGCGGATGACCGAAGCGCGCCTCGAAGAGCGCGCTCAGCCCGGGCAGGTCGCCTGGCTCCGTCGGCCGCAGCGAGATCATGCGGCTCCCCTGACCCGCGCGGCGGCCAGGGCAGTGAGGACGAGCAGCGCCGCGGCCGAGATCCCGGCGCCGGCGAGCAGGCCCGGCGGACGGTAACGCAGCTCGGCCCGCCCGGACCCCGGTCCGAGACGCACGCCAAGCAGGGCGCCGGCGGCGGCCTCGACCGGCCGTGGCTGCCCGTCCACCAACGCCCGCCAGCCAGGCGCCCAGGACTCCGCCACCACCAGCAGCCGCGGCTCGGCGCTGTGCCAGCCGATCTCCCATCGCCCGGGCTCGCGGCGCATGACGGTCAGGCCCGCCGGCAGGACCGCGGCCGGGGCGGCCGGCGCGGGCCGAGCGGCGCCCGCAGCCGCGGGCGCGGGCGGCGATCCGGCCCCCGCGGCCG
>DATNKH010000825.1:0-10086 GCA_035603475.1 Thermoanaerobaculia bacterium | reverse complement strand
CCTGCTGCCGCGCGCCGCCGCCGCCGTCCTGGTCGCCTCCTGGCTGCTGTCCGGCCTCACGGTCGTGCCCGCCGACTCGGTCGGTTACGAGCGCGTCTTCGGCCGCATCGCGCGGCGGGACCTGCGACCGGGCCTGCACTGGCTGCCGCCGCGGCCGTTCGCCAGCCTGGCCACCTGGCGCGTCCGCTATCCGCGGCGGGCCGAGATCGGCTTCCACAGCGACCTTGCGCTGCTCGCCAAGCGCCAGGAGCTGCTGCGCGCCGCGGACCCGGCGCAGTGGCACAGCCTGGTCGCGGCGATGAACACCGACACCCGCGAGGCCTCCTATCTGGCGGGAGACGAGAACCTCCTCGAGATGAGCTTCTCGGTGCACTACGGCCTTTCCGATCCCTACACCTTCTTCTATCGCCTGGACAGGGAGCACGACCTGGTCGGCCTCTGCGCCCAGGCGGCGGCACGCGCGCTGGTGGCGGCGAGCACCCTGGACGACCTGCTGACCGCCGGACGCGGCGCGCTCGAGCAGCGCCTGGCTGCCGACCTGCAGGGCCGTCTCGACCGCCTCGGCGCCGGGGTGCGGGTCGCATCGGTGCACATCGTCGATCTCCATCCGCCCCAGGATGCGGTCTTCGCCTTCCGCGACGTGTCGAGCGCCCGCGAGGACCGCGACAAGCGCATCCAGACGGCGCTCGCCGAGAGCGAGAAGCAGGTGCCGCGGGCGCGCGGCACCGCCACGCTCACCGTGGCCGAGGCGCAGGCGGGCGCCGACTCCGCCCGGCTGGTCGCCTCGGGCAACAGCGAAGCCTTCACCGCCAGGGCGAGGGCGATCGCCGGTCACCGCGACATCCTGCGCGACCTGCTGTGGCTCGAGACCGAGGAGAAAGTCCTGCCGGGACGCCGGAAGTTCATCCTGCCGCCGGGAACCGCCGGCCGCCGCGTCGTGCTCTGGCCCGACCAGCCGCGCGGCACCACCCCCACCCCTCCACCCTCCGATGGAGATTAATCGCATGAGCGCCATCCCCCGGCCGTTCTACTGGATCGCGGGCGCCGCCGCAGCGGGCCTGCTGCTGAGCGCTCTCTACACCGTCGACGAGACGCAGGTCGCCATCGTGACCCGCTTCGGACGCCCGCTGCCCGGGGTCGCCGGGCCGGGCCTCCATCTCAAGGCGCCGTGGCCGATCGACACGGTCATTCGCTTCGACTCGCGGCTGCTGGTCTTCGCCAGCGGGCCGGCCGAGATGCTGACCGCCGACAAGAAGAACGTCGTCGTCGACAGCTTCATCTGCTGGCGCGTCGCGAACCCCCTGCTGTTCGCGCAGACGGTCCGCACGCGCCAGGAAGCCGAGGCCCGTCTGCTCGACTTCACCGCCTCGGAGATGGGGGCCGCGGTGGGCCGCGAGCCGATGGAGAGCTTCATCCATGCCGGCGGCGGCGGCGTGCGGCTGCGCGCCATCGGCGAGAGCGTCGGCGCGGCGATCGGCAAGCTGGCAGCGGCGAGCTTCGGCATCCAGGTGGTGGATCTCCAGATTGCCGGGTTCAACCTGCCGGCGCAGAACCGCGACAGCGTCATCGAGCGCATGCGCGCCGAGCGCGGCCGCATCGCGACCCGCTACCGCAGCGAGGGCGACGAGAAGGCGCTCGAGATCCAGGCCCAGGCGGCGACCGAGCGCGAGGCGGTGCTCTCCGCGGCCAAGTCGCAGGCCGAGTCGATCCGCGGCCGCGGCGAGGCCGATGCGCTGCGCATCTTCGCCGCCGCCTATGCCAAGGACCCCGATCTGTATCGTTTTCTGCGCACCCTCGAGAGCTACGAGACGGTGATCGACGACAAGACCACCCTGTTCCTGCAATCCGATTCCAAGCTGCTGCGGGCCCTCGATGGCAAGTGACGACGACGCACCCAGCGTCCGCTGGATCCGTGCCGCCGCCGCGGCGGGCCGCCGCCACCGGCGCACCCTCGCCGCCCTGTTGGCGCTCGGCGTTCTCGGCTGCTGGCTCGCCGGCGGCCTCTACGCGGTCGCCAACGGGGCCTCGGCGGTCGTCCGCCGGTTCGGGCGCGTGGTCGAGCGGCGGGTCGAGCCGGGCCTGCACCTGGCGCTGCCCCCGGGCATCGATGCGGTGACCAAGGTCAAGACCGGCGAGGTGCTGCGGCTGCAGGTGGCCGGCGACGGCGGCGCGCCCATGTCGGTGGTCACCGGCGACGAGAACCTGATCGAGACCACGCTGATCGTCCAGTACCGGGTCAGCTCGCCGGCCTCCTACCTGTTCCAGGCCGACGATCCGACCGCCCTGCTCACCCAGGCCGTGCGGGCCGCGATGGTGGACGAGATCGCCCGCCGCACGGTCGAGGAGGTGCTGACGTCCGGCAAGGCGAGCGTCCAGAACGAGGTGCGGCGCAAGGCCCAGGCGATGCTGCTGGCCTATGGCACCGGGCTGAGCCTGGTCGCGGTGACGATGCAGGCGGTCAATCCGCCACCGGAGGCCGTGGCCGCCTTCCTCGAGGTGAGCGATGCCAGGGCGCAGGCGGCGCGCGCCGTCAACGATGCGCAGACCAGGAGGGAGAGCTCGCTCAACCTGGCGCGGGGGCGTGCCGAGCGCTCGCTGGCCGAGGCCCGCACCTGGGCCGACCAGCGCCTGCAGAAGGCCCGCGGCGCCGCCAGCCGCTTCGAGCAGGTGCTGGCGCAGGCCCGCCGCACGCCGCAGCAGACCCGCACCGATTTCTACCTCGCGATGGTGCGCAAGGTCCTGCCGAAAGCCCGCATCATCGTGCTCGCCCCGGGCGAGAAGCCGCGCATCGACATCTATCTCACGCAGCCGGGCACGGGAGCCAGCCCACCCGGTCCCGCAGCCTCCGGCGCCGGCCCGGCCGGCGGAGATCGCACGCCGACCGGCGTCGAGCCCATCTTCGGCGTCAGGCCGCCCGGGCCGCCGCCACCGTCAGAACCGATCCCACCCCCGCCCGGCGGCTGACCGCGACCGAGCGGCCCTCTCATGCCGGTTCCGCCTGGGCGACGGGCGCCGCCGTGACCGCCGCCGCCCGGGCGGTGGCCGGCAGCAGGCGCGCCGAGTTGAGGATGAAGGTGAGCTCGGAAGCCACGTGGATGAACGCGGCGACGAGGGGGTTCAGGTAGCCGAACGCGGCGAGGCCGACGCCGACCGCGTCGACGGCGAGCGTGCCGGCGAAGTTGAAGCGGATGATGTCGCGGCAGCGCCGGGCGATGCGCACCGTCTCGACGAATCGCGAGAGGTCGTTGCCGAGCAGCACGATGTCGGCGCTCTCGCGAGCCACGTCGGTGCCCGAGCCCATGGCGACGCCGACGGTCGCGGCGGTGAGCGCCGGCGCGTCGTTGACGCCGTCGCCGACCATGGCCACCGACCGGCCCGCGGCCACCATCTCGCGCACCGCGGCCATCTTCTCCTCCGGAAGGAGGTCGGCCCTGACGTCGTCCATGCCCAGCTCGCCGGCCACCGCGACGGCGACCGCCCGGCCGTCGCCGGTCAGCAGCACGGTGCCGATGTTCAACTGCCGCAGCGCGCGGACGGCTCTCGCCGCTTCGGGTCGGACGGCATCGCCCACCCAGATCGCGCCGAGGAACCGGCCGCCGCGCGCTACCAGGACTTCGGACGCCGCTTGCCGGCGGGCCTCATGGCGATCGGCGCGATCGGCGGCAGCGGGCGCTCCCGGCGGCCCGCCGCCGCCGGCCACGACCAGCCCGCGGCCGGCGAGCAGTGCGCGGTTGCCGGCGACGATCTCGTCGCCAGGGTCGCTGCCGGCGCGGGCGACGACGCCCCGTCCCGGGGTGTAGTCGAACGACTCGGGCTCGGCGGGCGCGAGGCCGGCCCGGTCCGCCTCGGCGACGATGGCCTTGCCGAGCGGATGCTCCGAGCGCCGTTCGGCGATGGCCGCGGCCGCCAGCAGGTCCTGGGCGGCGACGCCCGGCGCCGGCACGATCTCCCGCACCGTCGGGGCGCCGACCGTGACCGTGCCCGTCTTGTCGAAGGCGACGGCGTCCACCCTCCACAGCGCCTCGAGGTAGCGGCCCCCCTTGACGATCGCCCCCTCGCGGGCGGCGCGGCCGATGGCGCCCAGGACGGCGAGCGGCGTGCCGGCGGCGATGCCGCAGGCCCCGGCGACGATGATCACCGAGATCGTCGAGCGGACGCTCCGGGTCAGCAGGAAGGTGAGCACGGCGCACCCGAGCGCGAAATAGACCAGGTAGCCGGCGTAACGGTCCGCCACCTTCTGCACCGGCGCGCGCGACCGCTCGGCGCGCTCCACAGCCTCGACGATCTTGCCGTAGCTGGTGTCTCGTCCGAGCCGCTCGGCGCGGACCTCGAGGACCCCGGACTGGTTGATCGTGCCGGCATAGACGGCGGAGCCGGCGCCCTTCTCGGCCGGCGTGGATTCGCCGGTGATGGTGGCCTGGTCGACGTAGGAGTGGCCGCTGGTGACGGTGCCGTCGACCGGCACCCGCGCCCCCGGATCGATCAGCACCGCGTCGCCGGCGCGCACCTCCGCGGCCGCAACCTCCTGGATACCCCCGCCGCGGCGCACCCTGACGGTGCGGGGAAGGAAGTCGACGAGATCGCGGATCGCCTTGCGCCCGCGCCCGACGGTGAGCCCCTCGAGGACCTCGGCGACGAGCACGAACGCGGTGATGACCAGCGCCGTAAAGAGCTCCCCGATGAGCAGCGCCGCGACCAGGGCGATGGTCATCGACAGCTCCATCGTCATCCGCCGCTCGCGGATGTTCTCCCACGCCTCCTTGAAGATCGGGTACCCTCCGACCGCGATGCCAATCAACCCGACGAGGCTGATCCGCGGCAACGGTTCCCACAACCGGAACCAGACCGCCGCCGCGGCGAGCGCGACGAAGGCGATCCGCGCCAGCTCGGGCCACTCGAGCGCCGCGGCATGGTCTGGCCCGTGCTCGTCGTGGCCGTGGTCGTCGTCACCGTGGCGCGCGTCGTGGTCGTCGTGGTCGTGAGGATCGTGCGCTTGATGTGGGTGGCCCATGGCGGATCGACCTCCAGGCGCGGCGCCCGCGCAGCGGACCGGGTCAAGCTCGAGTGCGGTCATCAGACCTATTTCAGGTAGCTGCGGACGACGTCGATCAGCTCCTCGGCCGCCTGGCTGCCCGAGGAGCCGGCGACCTCCCCGCCGAACACGTGCGCCCGGATGTGGTCCTCCAGCACCTCGGCCATGAGGCCATTCATGGCGCCGCGGGCGCTGGCGATGACGCGAAGCACCTCGCCGCACTCGATCCCCTCGTCGAGGGCGCGGGCGACGGCGTCCAACTGGCCGCGGATGCGGGCGACGCGCTGCACGAGCTTGGTCTTGTTGCGGATGACGTGAGACATCTACGATAGTGTATCCCACTATACTATTGTTACGCAACCCGCCGCGTCCGCTGGCTCCTCAACCGCGTGAGGCAGGCCGTGGTAACTAGAACCGGTAAGCCGCGACCAGCCGTACCGAGCGCGGCTCGGCGGGATGGAAGTGGACGTCGGGGACGCCCGCGGCGGGCTCTCCGGGCAGACGGGAGGTGTAGTAGTAGTCGACGTCGCTGGCCTTGACGTCGAACAGGTTGAAGACCTCGACGGTCAGGCGGAGGCCCCGCGGCAGGGTGCAGCCGGCGTCGAGATAGAAGAGCGCGGTCGAGTGCGAGCGCACGCTGCCGTCTTCGATCAGCGGCCGCGGGCCGAAGTAGCGCCAGCGGAGGCTGCCGAAGAAGCGATGCACGTCGGGCACGGTGGCGCCGATCGCCGCGGCGCTCTGGATGGCTCCCGGGATGTGGTCGCCGATCGCGCCGGTCGCCGCCAGGTCGGTGAAGCGCGCCCGCGACCGCGAATAATCGAAGTCGAGCGCCAGCCACCGGCTCGGCCGGTAGAAGCTCTGCAGCTCGAAGCCGAGGCGCCGGCTGGGGCGGCTCGGCGCCGTGTCGCCGGCGTCGCCGTCGAACACCAGCTCCGACGCGAGATCGAGCCTGAAGAAGGTGATCGACGTCTGCAGCCCCGGCACCAGCGAGGTGCGGAAGCCGGCGTCGGCGCTCTTCGCGCGCACCAGGGGCGAGACCGGCCCGACCGGCTGCCCGGTGCGCGGATCGACGGTGATCGTGGCGCCGCGCGCATCGTTGCTGTGGAAGCCTTCCCCGAAGTTCAGGTAGATCTCCGACGCCTGCCACGGCCCGAGGAGCAACGATAGCTTGGGCTCGGCGATGGCCCGGTCCCTGAAGCCGGAGTTCGCCGCGAGATTGCTGTCGACGCTGAAGCGGTAAGCGTCGGCGCGCAGGCCGGCGATCGTGCGCAGCCATTCCGTCCACCGCACCTGGGCCTGCCCGTAGGGACCCACCGAGGTCTCCTGGATGGTGTCCTCGCGGGTCGTCGACAGGACCCTGCGGTCCGCGGTGTGGAAGATGCCGTTGTGGATGCCGTCGTGGCGCGCCTGCAGGCCGGCCTCGCCCTCGACGTCGCGGCCGAGCAGCCGCCACGCCCACTGGTGCTCGAGCTTGACGCCCTCGACGGTGCGATCGTCGAACTGCTCGAACTGGTCGCCGTGGACGGGGTCTGCGAGGAAGTAGGTGAAATCCGAGAACAGCCGGAGCCGGGTGTCGTACACGAAGCCGCTGAGCGTGGTCAGCGAGGCGTCGCCGCCGCGGCGCAGCTCGCCCGCGAGGCTGTAGCGAGAGGAGCTGCCGCCGTCCGTCGGATCGATGCCGCCCAGCCGCGGGACGAGCCCCTCCCGCACGGCGCGCGACGGGACCTGGTCGGTCGAATTCCATGTCCCGTCGTAGCCCTGCATGGTCACGGTGAAGCCGTTCGCCGCGTCGCCGCTGTTGTAGCGCACCAGGCCGTTCTTCTTCTGGTAGTCGTCCGGCCGCACCCAGGGGCCGTCGTAGTGCTCGTACTCGAGCGCCGCCAGCAGGTCCCCGCGGCCGACCCTGGCGGAGTCCGCCAGCAGGCCCCGCGCGAAGCCGTGGGTGCCGCCGGTGGCCTCGACGAGCCCCTGGTCGAGAGCGTTCTTGAACGAGATGTCGGCGGCGCCGGCGGCCGAGAAGTCGCCCTTGTCGGCGTAATAGAGCCCTTTCTCGTAGCGGACGGTGTCGATCAGCTCGGGGATGAGGAAGTTGAGGTCGCTGTAGCCCTGGCCATGGCCGTTGGTCGGCTGGTTGATCGGGATGCCGTCCACCGTGATGCTGAAGTCCGTGCCGTGGTCGAGGTTGAAACCGCGCAGGTAATACTGATTGGCCTTGCCGTCGCCGCTGTGCTGGCTGACGATCAGCCCCGGCACCGTCTCGAGCACCTCGCCGGGGCGCAGGATCGGCCGCTGCGCGAGCTCCTGCGGCCCGACCACCCCCTGGCTCGCCGATGCGGCGATGCCGACCATGTCCGAGCCGCGCCCGGTAACCTGGATCTGCTCGTAGACCTGCAGCTTCTCCTGCCCGTCGGCCGCGGCGTTCCCGGCCACCCCGTTCCCGGCCGCCGTCGCCGGCGCCTCGTCCGGTGCTCCGCCGGCCAGATCGGCCGCCCACGCGGGCACGGCAAGGCCGAGAGCCGCGACACAGAGCGCCACGACCGGCGCGGACCTGTCGAGACGCGGGAGCCGCGAGAGGGGCTGGGGTCGAAGGGGAAGCGGCAGACGATCCTCCACGCCGGAGCAACATTCTCTCGCTCAGTACGCGCCGCCGCCGTGCGGTGGATGAGCGGTCCTCTTCGTCGTCTTGACGCCCTGCGAGCGCTCCGCTAGATTCGCGGAGTCCGGTCCCATTCCCGGTCGCGTTGACTGGAAGCGCTACGGCCCGCGGGTCGCCGCCGCTTCCGCCCGAACGGCGGGCGCATCTCCCTGGTGTCGCTCGCGCCGCCGGCTGCCAGGGAGGCGCCAATTGAAGACGAGCCACCTTCCCACCCCAGCCGCCGGGGAAACCGCGCCAGCCCGCCGCCGGCCGCTGCGGCTCCTGGCCGCCGCGACCGCCGTGGCCGTCGCGCTGGCCGCCGTGCCGGGGGGCGCCAGGGCGGCGCGGGCCCAGGGGCAGCCGCCGCCAGGGCAGCCGCTTCCAGGGCGGCCGCAGCTGCAGGCCAGTGCCGTCTCCCAGATCCAGGCGCTGATGAGCGAGAAGGCCGCGCGCACGCCGGCGCAGCTGAAGATGGACTCGAACCTGGTCTACGCCCTGCTCCGGGAGCGCCGGGACCCGCGGCTGGGCGGCCTCACCCGGCTGCGGCTGCCGACGCCCGATCCCGACGGCACGATGGAGATCGACGTCGAGGCCGTCTCGCCCGCCGCCGTCGAGCCCGTCGTCTCCCGCCTGTACGGCCTCGGCGCGCGCGTCGTCACCGTCCAGGCCCGCTATGCCAGCATCCGTGCCCGCCTGCGGCTCGCCGACGCCGAGACGATCGCGGCGATGCCCGAGGTGAGGTCCGTGCGGCAGGCGAGCCGGGCGATCCTCGAGCACTTCGACTCCGAGGGGGACGCCACCCACCGGGCCGTCCAGGCGCGCGCCTTCTTCGGAGCCGACGGCACGGGCGTCAAGATCTGCGCCCTCTCCAACGGCGTCGACTCGCTGGCATCCCTGCAAGCCGCGGGCGAGCTGCCCGCGGTCGACGTGCTGGCCGGCCAGGCGGGCTCGGGCGACGAGGGGACGGCGATGCTCGAGATCCTCCACGACCTCGCGCCCGGTGCGGCTCTCGGCTTCGCCACCGCCGGGCCCGACGAGGCGACTTTCGCCGCCAACATCCTGGGCCTGCGCAACACCTCCCATTGCGACGTCCTCGTCGACGACGTCGCCTACCTGAGCGAGTCGCCGTTCCAGGACAACCTCCTCGCCGATGCCGTCAACCAGGTGACCGCGGCCGGCGCTATCTACTTCTCGTCGGCGGGCAACGAGGGCAACCTCGACGCCGGCACCTCGGGCACCTGGGAGGGCGACTTCAATCCCAACGGCACCCTGACGGTGCTCGGACCCGGCGCCGGCACCACTCACAACTTCGGCGACGGCGGGCAGTCCGACCTGATCACCGCCCCCACCGACCACGGCGTCGTGCTGCACTGGGCGGACCCGGCGGGAGCTTCCTGCAACGACTACGACCTGTACGTCCTCGACGGCAGCCTCGCCACCGTCCTGGAGGTCTCGAACAACCCCCAGACCTGCACCCAGGACCCGATCGAGACCGTCGGCGACGCCGCCGCCGGCGAGCGGGTGGTGGTGGTCCTGGCGCACGGCGCCAACCGCCTGTTCAACGTCCTGGCCTTCCGCGGCCAGCTGCAGCTCGCCACCGCCGGCTGCACCCGCGGCCACAACTCGGCGGCCGCCGCCTTCGGCGTCGCCGCGGCGCCGGCGGCGGCAGGCATCGCCGCCGGCGAGCCGAGCGGTCCGTTCCCGAATCCCTTCGACTCGACGCAGCTGCCCGAGCCCTTCACCTGCGACGGGCCGCGGCGCATCTTCTTCGACGTCCACGGCAACCTGCTGCCCGGCGCGCCCGCGGGCAACTTCTCCTCGACCGGCGGCGTCGTGCGGCAGAAGCCCGATCTCACCGCCGCCGACGGCGTGTCGACCGACGTCAACGACTTCAGGCCCTTCTTCGGCACCTCGGCGTCGGCGCCGCACGCGGCCGCGATCGCCGGCCTGCTGCGATCCGCGCTCCCTGCCCTGACGCCGGCCCAGGTGCGCGGCGCCTTGACCGGCTCGGCGATCGACATCCTGACCCCCGGCTGGGACCGCGACAGCGGCTCCGGCATCGTCATGGCCTACCAGGCGCTGCAAGCGGCGGGCGCGCAGCCGCAGGCGGTGCTCGCGCTCGGCACGGTGACCCCGGCCGAGGTGACTCCCGGCGGCGACACGGCCATCGATCCCGGCGAGGACTGGCGCCTGAGCATCACCCTCGACGACGTCGGCGGCGCCGGGGCGAGCATGATCAGCGCCACCCTGTCGACCAGCACTCCCGGGGTCGGCCTCACCAACGCCGTCTCGCCCTACCCGGACGTCGCCGCCGGCGCCAGCGCCGCCAACACCGTGCCGTTCCTCTTCACGCCCTACGCCGTTCCCTGCGGCCAGGTCATCCAGTTCACCCTGACCGTGACCTTCGCCGGCGGCCCCG
>DATNKH010000824.1:0-2837 GCA_035603475.1 Thermoanaerobaculia bacterium | reverse complement strand
GATGCCGCTCTCCGTGCCTGCCGCACGCTCGCCGGCAGCAGTTCCCGGCGCGCCCGGTGTACCTGCGGCGACGTCCTCCGGGTGCGCCGCGGGCGGCGTCTCTGGGCCGTTGTCGCTCATTGGCGTCCTTGTCTCCCCGCGCGCTCCCGGCGCGCGCCCTGCCCTCGGAGCGTCACGGTCGCCGGGACTCGTCCATGAGCCGCCGGGGGCGAAACCGGCCTGAGCGCCACGCTTGCAGTCGGCACGCTGTCGATGGAGTCTACCTTAGTCTGATTGGGGTTCAGGTCCCGCCTCCGGTGCCAAACAGATCAATGACTTAGAGAGATCAGCCCAGGTCCCTAGGCAGATCGGGCTCCAGCCATCACTACGGGCATCGGCCACCGTTTGGATTCCTTCGGCCAGGTGCGATGGGAGGGCCCGCGTGATCACGGCCTGCAGGCCGTATCTTCCCGAAACCGGTAAGATACCGGAGCGGCGTCACGAGCTGCACGCCTCGACGGGCGAGGCGGTGCTAGAGCCGTCGTCTCTGACGCACCATGGCGACGCCGACGCCGGCCTGAGCGCCCTTCGGGTCAGAACCCAGGAAGAGGAGGGAGAACGGGATCATGCTGACCCTGCTCGCCGAGAAGCTTCCGGAGCTCGAGCGGCTCTGCAAGCTCCATGACGTGAGGCGACTCGAGGTGGTGGGCTCCGCAGCACGCGAGGTCGACTTCGATCCGGTGCGGTCGGACATCGACTTGCTCGTGGAGTTCGCGCCGGGGCGCCTGCCAAGGCTAAGTGCATTTTTCAGGCTGCGTGAAGCGCTCGCGAATGCCATCGGGCGGCCGGTCGATCTCTTGATGCTCGAGGCGGTGCGCAACCCGTACCTCAAAGCCAATCTGGAACGTAACCGGCGCCTACTCTATGCAGCGTGAACCGCATGTGCTCCTGTGGGACATCTGCCACGCCGCCGACGCTGTGGCGGCGTTCACTCGCGGCAAAGGGCTCGCGGACTACAAGGAAGATCCGTTCCTTCGCTCAGCGGTGGAGCGTCAACTAATCATCCTGGGCGAGGCAGTCGTCCAACTGTCGAAGCTGACCCCCGACCTCGCCGACCGGATCCCGGAGCGCGGCTCGATCATCGCGTTTCGCAATCTCCTCATCCACGGCTACGCCGCCGTGGTTGACGAAATTGTCTGGGAAGTGATTGAGGACGACCTCTCTGCGCTCCGGGCCAGCGCCGCACGACTGATCGAGGAGCTGACCCCCGGGACTTGACAAGAGGACTTGGCCGATACCAGGTGCCCACTCTACTTGGTCGCCGAGCACGTCTACGACCCTCCGGTCCAAGGCCCCGAGAACGGTTCGCTGAGCCCCTGGCAAGCGGAGTGCTCTACTAGGGTGTTGCTGGCGCCGAAGCGCCGCCCGGCCGCCCTCCAGGGCCTACTCCGCGAGGCGCCAGGACCGTTCACAGCTCAGGGCCGGCGAGGGGAGCTATCCACTAATACCCCACTATCGAGCTTCATCCCGCACCGCCGCGAGACCTCAGAAGTCGCGGTTCGGCTCCTGGAACACCGCGCCGTCATCGAGCCGCAGCGCGGTGAGGGCCTGACCCCAGACGCAGCCGGTGTCGAGCGCGGCGACGCCGGGGGCGAGGCGCAAGCCGAGGGCGGCCCAGTGACCGAAGATCACCAGCGCGCCGGCGCTGCGGCGGCCCGGAAACTCGAACCAGGGCAGGCAGCCGGCCGGCAGCTCCGCCGGCGGGCCGCTGAAGTCGGCGCACATCCTGCCGTCGGGAGTCAGCGCGCGCAGCCGCGCCATGCCGGCGAGGACGACGCGGGCGCGCGCGGCTGTGCTCAGCCCCTCGCGCCAGCGGTCATCGCGCTTGGCGAGCGACGAGAGCAGCAGCCGGTCGCCGTTCCGCCCGCGCAGCCGCTCCTCGGTCTCCCGCGCCAGCCGCTCGGCGGCCTCGGCGCTCCACTGCGGGAAGAGGCCGGCATGGACCAGCACGCGGCCGCCCTCGCGGTGCAGCAGCGGCCGGGCCCGCAGCCAGGACACCAGCTCGTCGCCGTCGGCGGCCTCGAGCACCGCGTCCAGGGTGTCGCGGCGCTTGCGCTCGGCCAGCCCGGCGGCGCGGGCCAGCAGGTAGAGGTCATGGTTGCCGAGCACCACCACCAGCCGGTCACCCATCGCCGCCGCCCAGCGCAGCACCTCGAGCGAGCGGGGGCCGCGGTTGACCAGGTCCCCGACCATCCACAGCCGGTCCTGGCGGGGCAAGAAGCCGCAGCGCGCCAGCAAGGCGCGGAGCGTCACGAAGCACCCATGAACGTCGCCGATCGCATACGTCGCCATGGCGGGCTAAAGATCTCGCGGCCAGGGCTCCGGATGCAACCGCCTCGGCGGGCCTGGCGCGCCGTGCCGTCGGACCCCCGCGATGGCGGTCCGGGTCCCGCGTGGTGAATAATGGCCGCTACGGCGAGTGGGGGGTGGAATGAGACGCGTGGTCAACCTCTGGTTGGCGCTGCTGGGGGCCTACTGGCTGACGCGCGCGGGAGCTTCGTCGCTGCTCTTCGGACGAGTCGATCATGACTATTCAGCGCTCCTCGACCTGCTCGCCATCCCGGCGTTGCAGGCCTTGGCACTGGCCTGGGCCACCCGGCAGCCGGGGTCCGTGGACCTGGCCCTGCC
Source organism: Thermoanaerobaculia bacterium (assembly GCA_035603475.1). GTDB lineage: Bacteria > Acidobacteriota > Thermoanaerobaculia > Multivoradales > UBA5704 > JASLEW01. The sequence goes on along the minus strand of DATNKH010000824.1, from coordinate 170 downwards.
CTGGCGCGAGGCGTGGCGGCTCCGGGCCTTGCGCGGCGCGCTGGCGGTCGACGTCGGCATCCTTGCCGCCTCCTGGCTGATGCCGGCGATGTCCCGTCCCTCCTGGCTGGCGCCATCGTTCCGCACCGGCCTGCCGGCCTGGCTGGCCGCGGTCAAGCTGGCCGCCGCGG
>DATNKH010000823.1:0-2480 GCA_035603475.1 Thermoanaerobaculia bacterium | reverse complement strand
TCGAGCTCCGACTCGCGCGTGCGGCCGCCGATCCTGAGCGATCCCCCCTCCTCGCGGATGTATTCGAGGCCGGGGATGCGCCCGATGTCGACCAGGTGCGCGGCCCCCCCCAGCCGCAGCTTCATCAGCGGCAGCAAGCTCTGTCCGCCGGAGAGCACCTTGGCGCCGTCGCCATGCTCCGCGAGCAGCGCCAGCGCTTCGTCCAGCGTCCGCGGCGCGTGGTAATCGAAGGCTGCGGGAATCATCGATGGCTCCTTTCAAGAACTGCGAGTCGCCAGCCAGTAGACGATCACGACGACCAGCGCAACGGCGATCCAGAACCCCGGGCGCCGCAGCGTGCGCATCGCCGCACGCCCCAGCGCCGCGCTACCGAAGGCGCCGATGTCCAGAACGTTCTCCGCAGAAGGCAGAGGGGGAGGCGGCGGCGCCGCCGAGGGAGCAGGAGGCACGTAGCCGGCGCTTCTCTCCGATGACGAAGACGCCGCGGCGGGCGCCTGGGGCGCTTCGACAACTTCGCGGCCGGCACCAGCCGCCGTCGTCGCGGTCGCCACCGTCGTCGTGGCCATCACGGTCGGCGGCTGCGTCGCCGCAGCCGCCATCGTCGCGGCCTCCCGGCCAACCGTCCCCTCTCCGGCACCCCTCGGCGCTTCCCGCGCCTCCTCCAGCTGCCGTCGCATCGCCTCGGTGAACTTGCGGAACAGCTGATCGCTGACGTCCTGGATCATGCCGCGGCCGAACTGTGCCAGCACGCCGACCACATTGACGTCGGAGGCGACCGTCACCTCGGTCTCGCGGGGACCGCGCTCGACGACGCGGCTCTTCATCCGCATGTCGGCGCCTCCCTTGCCGCGGGTCTCCTGGCCGGAGGCGGCGATCTCCGCCTCGCGCGCCTCGGCGTCGAGGCGCTCGAAGCGCAGCTTGCCCCGGTAGCTCGCGGTGACCGGCCCGACCTTGACGGTCATCGTTCCGACCCAGGTCGCGTCGCCCTCCTTGCCGGTGATCGCGGCGCCGGGCAGGCAGCTCGCCACCCTGGCGGGGTCGGTGAGGAACTCCCAGACCGCGGCCGCCGGGGCGGCGACGACGAAGCACTTCTCGATCGGGATGCCCATGGTCGCTCCCTTCAGGCCGACAGCAGTGGCAGCAGCCGCTCCAAGGCTTCGAGGTTGTGGGCCGGCGCCAGCCGGTCGACGTAGGGCATCGCCGCCGCCATGGCGCGCGCCGTGGGCTGGTAGCGCGTGTCTCCCGCCAGCGGGTTCAGCCACAGCACCTGCCGCGCCCGCCCACGGATCGCGCGCATCGCGCCCGCGAGCGGCCCGACGTCGCCGCGGTCGAGCCCGTCGCTCAGGATCAGCACCGCGGTCCGTCCGTCGACCAGCTCGTCCAGCCACTGCTCGGCGAACTCGGCCAGGCACTCGCCGATCCTGGTGCCGCCCGACCAGCCGGGCACGTCCGCGGCGAGCCGCCGCAGCACACGGTCGATCTCGCCTCCAGGCGGCGCCGATCGCGGCTCGCGCGACTCGCGCGACTCCCGCGACTCCCTCGACTCCCTCGATTCTCGCAGCCAGGGCGTGAGCCGCACCAGCGCGGTGTTGAACGCGAACAGCTCGCAGCGCCGTGCCATGCGGCGCAGCGCCAGCACGAAAGCGAGCAGGAAGCGGGTATGCGGATCCATCGAACCGCTGGTGTCGCACAGCACCACCAGGCGAGGCAGCTCGATCGCCCGCCGCCGCCGGGCGAGTGACAGCAGCTCCCCGCCATCGGCCAGCGCGCGCCGGAAGCTGCGCCGCAGGTCGACCTCGCCGCGCACCGCGCCGCGCGCCGGCAGCCGCCGCCGGCTGGGGCGGGTGGCGAGCCGCAGGGCAAGCCGCGCCATGAGGCGCTCCATCGCTTCCAGGTCGGCCGGCGAGCACTCCTCGAAGGACTTGCGCCGCAGCACGGCTTCCGGGCTGTAGCCCGGCTCCTCGCAGGAGGGCACCTCGCTCCCGGCGGGCACCTCGCTCCCGGCGGTCTCCGGCGCGGGCTGGCGCTCCGGGCCGGCCAACCTCGGGCCGGCCCGCCGCAGCGGCCCCGACCGCGGCGGTCTCGTCGGATCCTCGAACCGCGGCTGCTCCGGGCGCGGCGTCTCGGCAGCCTCGCGCGGCGGCCGCTTGCTCCACCACCGCGCGAACAGCTCGTCGAACGCCGCCGCGTCCCGCGGCCGGATCTTCATCGCCGCCCGCAGCGCGCGGCGCACCTCGTCGCGGTCGCCCAGGTCGACCAGGGACAGCGCCTCGAGAGCGTCGGCCTCGTCGCTCAGCCCCACCCCGACGCCGCGGTCGCGCAGGGCGCGCCCGAACCGCGCGAGGTGTGGCACGAGCCCGGAGCCCGCGGCGGCAGGCGCCGGGGCAAGCTCAGCGACCGCGGCCGCGGGCCGGCCCGGTAGGCCCGGTTGGGTCGGTCGGCTCGGTCGGGTCATGGCGCCGCCGCCTCCGGCGGCGCCG
>DATNKH010000822.1:0-5380 GCA_035603475.1 Thermoanaerobaculia bacterium | reverse complement strand
CCGCCGATGCCGCCGATGCCGCAGATGCGGCCGAGGCTGCCCAGCAGGCTCGCGGCCGGCTGGGTCCACGAGACCGGCCGATCGCCCTCGAACAGGAGGTGCCCGATCCAGCAGGGGGCCACGGCGAGGACGGGCGCTGCGAGGAGCAGGAGAACGCTGCGTTCGTACACCGCGCCCGCGAACCCGGCGAGCGCCAGGAGCTTGGCCGCCAGGTGCAGCGCCCGGTTCCACGGATGGCGGTGGTGTGCGAGGTAGTCCGCGTAGAACTCTGAGAATGTCGGATCGCTCTGGCTCATCCTCGAGCTCCTGGAACGAGGCGATGCGGCGCGCGCTCGCAGCGGTGCGGCCGAGGCTCCTGGCGTCTCGGCGCGCGCTCGCGACGGCGGTGCGGCTCGCGCTGGCCGAGATCGTCGTCCCGGTCGGTGTCGCGGCAGCGGCGGGCCTTGCCCTCGCGGCGACGATATCACCGCGGTGGCGAGCCGCCGGGATGCCGTACTTTCTGGGTTACGGCAAGAACGTCGAGGCGGCGGCGGTGGTGGGCGCGCTGGCGGCGGGAGCGGCGACGCAATGGCTCGTCCGGTCGCGGCGCGGCTTCGCCGCCTGCCTGCTCGTCGCCGTGCTGGGGCTCGCGCTCGCCGCCGCCGCCGCTCCCGTGGCTCCGCTGCTCGACGGCTGGCCTCAGCTCCTGGCCGTCGCGGGCCTCGCGACGGCGCTCGGCCGCGGCCGGCGCGGCGGCCACTCTCCCGCCGAGGCCCCGATCGAGAGCGCACCCGCGAGGGACGGCGCCGGCGGCAAGGTCGCCACGGCGCCGCTCGCGGCCGGCGCTCGGCGCGAATTCCCCGCGGCGCTGCTCGTCGGGGCGCTCGCCGCCGCCGCCTTTGCCTTCACCGTCGGGCCGCCGCCGCTGACGATCGACACCTACCACCATGGCGAGGTCCTGAGCACCGCGGTCGATCTGCTGCGGGGAGGGCGCCCCTTCGCGACGCTGCTCTGGCCGCACGGCTTTCACGACTCCGGCCTGACGGCGGCCTGGATCCTCGCCACCGGCAAGGTCGGCACGTCGCCGGTCGCGCTGGCGTGGGCTTCGTGCTGCGCCCTGGGCGTCGTCGCCGTGTACCTCGTCGCGCGCCGGCTGCTCGGCTCGCGCGCGGCGGCGCTGGCGGTCTGCCTGGTGGCGGCGGCCGCGCCGCTGCTGACCGATCAGGCGCAGATCGAAGCCGGCTCGCTGGCGCTCTACCAGTCCGGCGAGCTGTTCTTCGTCGTCCTCGGCTTCGTCGCCGTCACCTCGCGGCGGCGCGACCTCGTCGCCGGCCTGTGCTTCGGCCTCGCTTACCTCTTCCGCATCGAGACGGCGTTGTACGGCACCCTGGCCGCCCTGGCCGTCATCGCCCATCGCGACCTCTTCGCGGCGGAGGAGCCGTGGGCCAGGGGTGTGAAGAAGGCCGCCGGCAGCGTCTTGCGCCTCTTCGGCGGCGCCGGCCTCGTCCTCGCCGCCGCATGGCTGATCCTCGGCTGGCCCGGCGCCGAGTGGTACGCCTACACGCTCGGGGATCTGCCGCGATACCACCGCGACGCGATGGGGTTCCCCCTGCCCTGGCCCCGCCCGGGAGTCGCGCGCTCGCCCCTGGAAGTGCTCTGGCTGAACCGGACGCTCGCGCGGCTGCTGCTCACCCTGCTGCTGCTCGTCCAGGCGCTGCGCGAGCTGCTGGAGCGGCCGCGGCCGCGTGCGCGCGCGGCGTCCGAGCGTACGGTGCCTGACCGTACGGCGTCGCTCCTCTTCGTCGCGGTCTTCGCGGCGGCGGCGGCGAAGACCGCGATCGATCGCAGCGACGTTGGTCACGTGACGCAGTGGAGCGAGCTGCCGCTGCTCGCCGCGGCCTGCCTCGCCTTCGCGGCTTGGCGCGAACGGCGGTCCTGGACGCGGCCGCGGGCGGGTCTTGCCCTCGTCGTCCTGATCGCGCTGCTCGACTTCGGCAACCTCGGGTTCAAGGTCCGCGCGCTGCGCGCTCCGGCGGCCGCCGCGGCCGCGGCGCGCGAACGCTGGGACGGCCTGGTCGAGCACCTGGCTCCCAACCCGCCCGCCGGCGGCTGCGCCGACCGGACATTCACGCCGGGCGAGGGCCGGCTGGCGGCCAATCGACGCTTCATCGCCGACACCTGCGCCGCGGAGGCGACGCTGCGCGCCCACGGTGTCACCCGGCTGGTGATCGCCGATTCGGCGTCCTGGTACTACGTCCGCTTCCGGATGCCCTGGCCGACGCGCTACTTCGCCATGGCCCGCGCCTACACGCCGCCGCGGCAGCTCGAGCTGGTGCGGGAGCTGCGCGCCAGCCGCCCGCAGGCGCTCCTGCTGGCGCACGGGTACGGCGCGCTTGGCGACTTCGACATCCCGGATGCCGTACGCGTCCCGGTCGTCGACGCCTACCTGAGAGGGCGGCGTCGCGGCGTCGCCGTGACGCCGACGCCGCTGGGCGACCTGTTCTTCTGGGATGAGCCGGAAGCATGCATGCCGGCGCCGCTCCCGGGCGCCCCCGCTCCGCGCGCCGAGCTGACGCCGGAGCTGGTGGCGTATCAGCCGGTGAGCGGCCTGCTGTTCGCCAGGGGGTGGGCGCTCGACGGCGCGGCGCAGGGGCCGCTGGCCGCGCTCACTCCGCGGGATGCTCCGCCCGGCGCCGTCGCCGACCTCGAGCTCGGGCGGAACCGCGACGAGCTGGCGACAGGGCTTCACCGCGAGGCGCTGCGACACGCCGGCTGGGAGCTCGCGGTCCGCGGCTGGCGACCCCGGCGCGGCGCCAGCCCCGGCCCGGAAGACGCCCTGGTCCTCGAGGCCGTCGCCCAGGGCGGAGGCACCAGCCGGGTGCGGCTGGATCTGACCGGCGCGCGCATCCTCGGACCCTTGCGCGGCGCCGAATGGGACGGTCTCGGGGCGGCGATCGGCCGTGCCGCCGCCATGGGCCGCGCCGACCGCGCCGGCGCGCTCGCCGCCGCGGCTGCGCCAGGACAGCGGGTCCCGCCCTGCGGGCCGCGGGCGGCCGCTGGCGAGCGGCGGTAGGGGCGGCTGGGAGTGCCGCGCGGGAGCGCGCTCACCACTTCCGAGGGAGATCAGGCGAGGAGCGTCAGGCCGCGGGCCGCGGCGAAGTGGCGAAAATCGTCATCCCTGCTGACCAGGCTCACGTCGTGGTCCAGACAGCTCTGGGCTATCAGCGCGTCGGCGAGCCTCGCCTTGAGCTTCCGCGACAGGATCTCGGACCGCAGGATACCTGTCCTCTCCCAGTATCCATCCATCACCTCGAGCATGGGGAGGTCGTTGAGCAGCGCGGCGACTCGGGCGGGCAGCTGAGGATCGCTCAGCAGCTCCGTGAGCACGACCGGCACCAGGCAAGCCTGGCTCTCGGCCAGGGCCTTGCCGACGAGCTCGACGTCGTCGCCGGAGGCGCCGGAGAAGTAGGCGACCCAGGAGCTGGTGTCGATGGCGATCAGCGGTCTTTCCTCAGCTCCTCGAGGTCGATCGTCAGCGCTAGCTTGCCCCTGAGCTTCCGCAGCTCCGCGTAAGCCCTTCCCGCCGCCACCAGCTCCAGCCCACGGCGGATGGTTGCCGTGATTCCAGCACCGGTGGTCCGCTGCGCCTGCCGCAGCAGCTCACCTGGCAGCTCGACAGTGACTTTGCGCGTCGATTCCATGCCGCTACGATACCATAGAACACACCATGCTTTGATATGGTATCGCGAAGAGCGGAGAATCCTGATAACTGCCGTCGGCGGCAGCCGACCGTCCCGGCGAAGCTGTCTTACTCCGGCTGGCGCTTCTCGGTTGCCAGGCCCACTCGCTCGAAGCCGGCATCTCGCACCATCTGGAGGACCGACGCGATCTCCTGGTACGGCAGGCGCCGATCTCCGTCGACGACGACCGGGCGGCCAGGCGCCTGGTCGTGGCTCGCCTTGAGTGTCGCCGCCAGGCGCTTTCGGGGCACCTGGGCCTGATCGACGAAGACCTTGCCGTCGCTCCTGATCGAGAGGGTGAGCTGCGCGTCCGGCATGCTCCTGAGGCTGGAGGTCCGCGGCAGGTCGACGTCGATCCCGCGGCGCAGCAGGGGCGCGACCACCATGAAGATGACCAGGAGCACCAGGCAGACGTCCACCAGCGGCGTGACGTTGATCTCGCTCCGCACCGCCGTCACGGCACGGACTTGACTACCGGGGTTGGCTCGCATCTGCATACCTCAGCCTCCTCTCTTCCCGTCCGGCCATGCACCGCGCAAGTGCCGCACGCACGGGCTGTCGGCATAGCCGCTTCCTTCTCTCTTGGATGTTCTCGCTCGCGACCTGGTTCCCGGCGGTGGCGGCCCGGGCTCGCCGGCGCCGGCGGTTCTACTAGGAAGCGGACCTGCCTGCCCGGTTCTACCCGTAGCGCCTTCGGAGCTCAGGCGTGTCGCGCAACTTACCAGCGTCTATCGGATCGCCCCCCGCATCCCCCCAACCCCCTTCCCTCCCCTCCGGGGGGGAAGGGGGCGCCACTCCCACCTTCATCGCTCGGGGTCGGTCCAGGCCGATGGGGAACTACTGACGGAGGCGGTAGACCCCGCGGTTGCCGGTGCCGAGGAAGAGGAGATCGGGTTGGCGAGGGTCGATCGCCAGCGGGCCGGCCGCCTCGAGCACTCCCGAGGGCAGGCCGCCGCGCAGCAGGGTCCAGCTGAGGCCACCGTCCGTGCTGCGCAAGACGCCCACCGGGTCGACCGAGGCATAGAGCACGGAGGAGTCCCGCGGATCGATGAGCAGCGCCGCCACCACCGGGTTCGGGAAGAGGATCGGAAATGACGGGATGCCCGGCCCCTTGGTTGCCCAGGTTTGGCCGCCGTCGAGACTCTCCCACAGGGTCCGATCGAGCACCGTGTAGAGGTGGCGCGGTGCGGCGGGATCGATGGCGAGGAGACTGAAGCCGATGCCAAAGCCGAAGTCTCCCGGCCGCAGCGGCTGCCAGGTCCGGCCGCCGTCGCTGCTCTTGGCGAAATCGCAATCGAGCGCCACTCCGGGGAGGACGGGTCCGAAGGCGTAGACCGTCTCGGGGTCGGAAGGATCGACGACGAATCCCGTCACGTTCGTGAGCGGCAGGCATTCCCACGTGGCGCCGCCGTCGCGGCTGCGGAAGGTCTGGCAACCGCCGCTGCACGGGGGAGGGTTGTCGCCGATGCCGCTCGGCGGCGAACCGCCGGCATACACGGTCAGCCCGTCCGAGGGTGCCAGGGCCACCCTGGTGAGCTCGACGCAAGTCGCATCGGGCAGCGCCACCCGGCGCCAGAAGCTCCCGGCGGTCCGGCTGGCGACCAGCCCCCCGCCGACGGCTGCGAACAGGCGGGCTGGGCTCTCCGGATCCACCGCGAGAT
>DATNKH010000821.1:0-6274 GCA_035603475.1 Thermoanaerobaculia bacterium | reverse complement strand
CCGCCGGCACGGCCCCGGCGGGCTCCGCCGCCGCCGCGGCGCCGCCGGCGGCAAAGCTGCCCGGGAGGTCATGCGGCGCCCCCCCGATCAGGTACCCGGGATCGGCGCCGCACTGGCTGTAGACCCAGGCCGCCATGGCCGTCGTCGTCGTCTTGCCGTGGGTGCCGGTCACCACCAGCGGCCGCCGGCCGGCAAGGAAGAAACGCGCCAGCGCCTGCGGCATCGACAGCACCGGCACTCCCAGCCGCGCGGCGGCGATCGCCTCGGGATTGTCGCTGCGGACGGCGTTGCCCACCACCACCAGGTCGGGCGCCGGCTCGAGGTGCGCCGCGTCGTAACCGACGGTCGGCCGGATTCCGGCGCGCTCGAGCAGGGTGCTCATCGGTGGGTAGAGCGCTCCGTCGGTGCCGCGCACGCGGTGGCCCTGCTCTTGCAGCAGGCAGGCGAGCGGAGCCATGCCCGTACCGCCGATTGCCACGATGTAGATGTCGAGCCGTGTCTGTTCCGTGGGCCTCATCGCCGGTCGAATCTCCTGGCTGGCGGCGCCGGATCGGGCGCAAGCGCTGGCGCTCGGGTGTTGACGTTGCGTGGCGGTCTTTCCGCTGGCGGGCGCCGAGTGTAGCATTCAGCCAGCCGGGGGGCGGAGCGAGGGCGGAACCAGACAGGACATTGCCAGGACTCGAGTACCAGATTCGAGCCTCACACCTTTCTTCCAAGGAGCGGGTTGCCATGAAGCGTCATTCAAGCCCAGTCATTTTGGCACTCTGTGCCATTCTCCCCCTCGCCGCCACGGTGCTTGGCGCCGCCCCGGCGGCCGCCAAGGCCACATCGGCGGCATCGGCGACATCGGCGGCCACCGCAGGGGCGACGCATCCGAAGGCGGTCGCCGTCCAGCCGATCAAGGACGTGGGATCGGTGGCCAAGGGCGACAAGGTCACGCAGGACTTCGAGATCCGCAACGACGGCAACGCCGTGCTCGAGATCACCGAGGTCAAGCCCGCCTGCGGCTGCACGGTGGCCAGTTACGACCGGACGATCGCCCCCGGCAAGACCGGCAAGGTGCACGTCGTCGTCGATACCGGCGGCTTCAGCGGGCCGGTGGCCAAGGGCGTCACCGTCTTCACCAACGACGCCTCCAACCCACAGGTGGAGCTGACCGTCCGCGCCAAGATCGATCCCTACATCGCGGTGAAGCCGGGCTTCGCCCGGTACACGATCGTGAAGGACGAGGCCAAGGAGGGCACCATCGTCCAGACCCTCTGGGCGCCCGACGGCTCGCCGATGGACATCGTGAAGGTCGATTCGCCCTGGCCGTACCTGGCCGTGAGCTTCCGCGAGGCGCAGGAGGGCGAGCGGCAGCCCGACGTCAAGGGCAGGCAGTGGCGCGTCGAGACGAAGCTGTCGAGCGACGCTCCGGTCGGGCCGCTCGCCGGCATGGTCACCGTCCACACCAACCACGCCAAGCAGAAGCTGGTCGAGATCCCGGTCTCGGGTTTCGTGCGGCCGGTGCTCGCGGTGACCCCGCCGAGGGCCGACTTCGGGCAGATCGACGTCAAGGAGCCGCAGCGCCGGGTCCTCGACGTCAAGAACTTCGCCACCGAGCCGATCAAGGTGATCGGCGTCGACCCGCCAGGCCAGGGCATCGAAGCCAAGGTCGAGCCGCTCGAGGAGGGCCGCGAGTACACGGTGCGCCTCACCCTGAACTCAGGCATGGCCAAGGGGCCCTTCCATGGCAAGCTCATGATCCACACCGACAGCCCGAAGTCGCCAGTGCTGGAGGTCGAGCTGGTAGGAACGGTCCTCTAGAGCCTGCGGATCGCTAGGGTACCGGCTTTTGCCCCGGCGGTCCCCACAGATCGCGCTCCGCCTTCGGCGGCGCGGGTCGCCGCTGCCCGCGGGCTTGCACCTCCGCGACCTCCAGCATGGCCGGCCGCAGCGCCTCGGCCTGCACCGCCGCCAGCTGGGCGATGCCCTGCATCGCGAGGTCGACGAGCGCGTCCATCTCCTGGCGCCGGAAGGCGCGCCGCTCCCCGGTCCCCTGGATCTCCACCAGCGAGCCGCTGGCGGTGGCGACGACGTTCATGTCCACCTCCGCGTTGCGGTCCTCCTCGTATTCGAGGTCGAGAAGCGGTACCCCGCCGACGATCCCGACCGACACCGCCGCCAGCGGATCGGCGAGCGAATCGCCCAGCGGCCAGGCCTTGATGTCGCCGCTGAGCAGCAGGCGCCGGAGGGCGAGCGCCAGGGCGACGTAGGCGCCGGTGATGGCGGCGGTGCGGGTGCCGCCGTCGGCCTGCAGCACGTCGCAGTCGAGCGTCAGCGCGCGGTCGGGGATGGCCGTCAGGTCGATGGCCGCCCGCAGGCTGCGCCCGATCAGCCGCTGGATCTCGGCGGTGCGACCCGACGGCCGCCCCTGGGCCACCTCGCGCGCCGTCCGCGTGTGGGTGGCCCGCGGCAGCATCGAGTACTCGGCCGTCACCCATCCCTGGCCGCTGTCCTTGAGGAACGCCGGCACCCGCGTGTCGGCGCTGGCGGCGACCAGCACCCGCGTATCTCCGAGCTCGATCAGGGCCGAGCCCTCGGCGAACTTGAGCACGTCGATCTCGATGCTGCAGGGGCGCAGCGCGGAGGCGGAGCGGCCATGGTTGCGGCGGTGGGGACCGGTCGGCAGGGTCATCGTCGCATTGTACTCATCCGCGCGGGCCGCAGGGGCGTACTGGGGATGGGCGAGACGAGACGAGCACTCAATTCTCAACTGCAAAGCTTAGAGGAGGACTGTCTATGCGATCGCGTGTCGTTGCCGTAACGATGTTGGCCGCCGCCACGATCCTGGCGCTGTCGGGAGCGCCCGCCAAGGCCTCGAGCCACCGCGAGGCGCCGGGGATCACCAAGATGCCGAAGGTGGACGGCACCGACTTCTACGTGTTCAGCAGCTACGAGCCGGGGCGGACCGGCTACGTGACCTTCCTGGCCAACTACGTGCCGCTGCAAGATGCCTACGGCGGCCCCAACTTCTTCACCCTCGACCCCGATGCGGTCTACCGCATCCACGTCGACAACGCCGGCAACGGCGTCGAGTCGACGACCTTCGAGTTCCGCGTCAAGCAGACCTTCAAGAACATCTCCCTGCCGGTCGGCGGCCAGACGGTGTCGGTGCCGTTCGTCAACGTCGGCGCGATCACCGCCGGGCCCGGCGGCGACGCCGCCCAGAACGTCGAGGAGAGCTACACGCTGCGGGTGCTCGGCGGCCCGCTCGCCAGCCCGACCGTCCTGGGCTATGCCAAGGACGCCGCGAGCGGCGCCACCCGCTTCGCCAAGCCCATCGACAACATCGGCAACAAGTCGGTGCCGAACTACCACAGCTATGCGGCCAGCTTCATCCACACCATCGACATCCCCGGCTGCTCCGCGACCGGCCGCGTGTTCGTCGGCCAGCGCCACGACGGCTTCGCCGTCAACCTCGGCGAGGTGTTCGACCTGGTCAACATCGCGAACCCGCTGGGCAGCCGCGACTCCGAGCCCAACACTCTCGAGGACAAGAACGTCACCACCTTCGCCCTCGAGGTGCCGGCCTCCTGCCTGGTTTCGTCGAGCAGCACGGTGATCGGCGCCTGGACGACGGCCGCGCTGCCACGGGACCGCGTGCTCTCGGACACCCCGACTTTCCGCGATGCCAATCAATCCGGCGACCTGGTGCAGGTGTCGCGGCTCAGCGCGCCGCTGGTCAACGAGCTGGTCATCGGCCTCGCCGACAAGAACAAGTTCAACGCCAGCAAGCCCAAGGACGACGGCCAGTTCGCCACCTACGTCACCAATCCGACCCTGCCGGCGGTGCTCGAGCTGCTGTTCGGCGCGGCCGGGGTGAAGGCGCCCACCAACTTCCCGCGCAAGGACCTGGTGGCGGCCTTCCTCACCGGCGTCGGCGGCCTCAACGATCTCGGCGGCCCCGCCGAGGAGATGCGGCTCAACACCTCCATCGGGCCGACGGCGGCCTCCGGCCAGAACAACCTCGGGGTCCTGGGCGGCGACAACGCCGGCTTCCCGAACGGCCGCCGCCCGGGCGACGACGTGGTGGACATCGAGCTGCGGGTGGCGATGGGCGTGCTCTGCGTCGCCTTCCCGGGGGTCTATTGCAATCCTTCCGATGCACCCTCCGGCGCCCTGCCGTTCACCGACGGCACGCTCAACGACGTCAGCCAGTTCGACGGCACGTTCCCCTATCTCAAGGACCCGTTCCCGGGCTCGCCGAACGGGCCGCTCGGCCCCAACGGCAACGGCCTCACCAGCAGCCCCGGCGTGACCCGGTAGCCGCCAGGTAGCTCCGCAGTCGCCGTTGCCGTATCCTCCGCTTCGTCACCTCCGCGGGCGCGCCCATCTGGACGCGCCCGCGGGTTCTGTCGCTCCTGGGGACGCCCGCATCATGAACAAGACCGCCTCCCGCCTGGGCCGCCTGGGCCGCCTGGGCCGCCTGGGGTCATTGCTGGCGCTGCTGTGCGCCGGCAGCCTTAGGGCCCACGATCTGTGGATCGAGCCCTCGGCGTTCATGCCGGCGCCCGGCACCCGCCTGGCGGTCCGGCTGTTCATCGGCCAGCTGTTCCGCGGCGACGTCTTCCCTCGCGACCCCAAGTACATGGTGCGTTTCGCGGTGATCGGCCTGGGCGGCGAGTCGCCGATCCCCGGAGTCCCGGATACCGATCCCGCGGGGTTCCTGGTCGCCGGCCGGCCCGGGCTCTACGAGCTGGTCTACACCAGCCGTCATGCCGCGGTCGAGCTCGACGCCGCCAGGTTCGAGAAGTATCTCGCCGAGGAGGGCCTGGAGCAGATCAGCGCGCTGCGGGCGCGGCGCGGCCAGAGCGCGGCGCCGGGCAAGGAGCTATACTCGCGCTGCGCCAAGTCGCTCATCGCGGTGGGGGGGGACGCCGGCTCCGGTCATGACCGGGTGCTGGGGCTGACGCTCGAGCTGGTCCCGGAGACGAACCCCTACCTGCTGGCCGCGGGCCAGGAGCTGCCGGTACGCTTGCTGTACCGGGGCCAGCCGCTCGCGGGCGCGAAGGTGGCGGCGGTCCCGAAGGACCAGCCGGCCAGCCAGGTGGCGGCGCGCACCGATGCCCACGGCCGGGTACGCCTGCGGCTGGCCGGCGCCGGCGTCTGGCTGATCAAGGCGGTGCACATGATCGCCGCGCCGGCAGGCTCGGGGGGCGACTGGGAGAGCTTCTGGGCGTCCCTCACCTTCGCGCTGCCGGCGACCCGGTGACCGGTCGGGCCGGGAGGCGGCAGGAGGTCTGTGACGGCGGATCTCTCCTCGCCTCCGTTTGGGCGAGGCGCTGAAGTGAGCTGGAGGAGGGCTTTGGCGCCTCGCCCAAACGGCGGCGAGGAGAGATCCGCCGTCACAGACCTTTGAGCCTAGGAACGGGTAGGAGCGGCAGGTGCGGGACGAAGGCCACGGCATGCAATCCCAGGAGCTCGAGGACTCCTTCCTCATCGGGCAGATCAGCGCCGGCGACCAGGAGGCCTTCGCGCGCTTCTACGACCTCCACTCGGCGGCGGTCCTCGGCCTGGTGTCGCGGGTCCTGGGCGCCCGCGGCGAGGCGGAGGAGGTCCTGCAGGAGGTCTTCCTGCAGGTGTGGCGTCAATCCGATCGCTACGAGGCCGGGCGCTCGACGCCGCGCGGCTGGCTGCTCATGCTGGCCCGCTCGCGCGCTCTCGACCGCCTGCGCCGGCGCGACGCCCGCGGCCGTCACGAGCAGGAGGCGGCCGCGGACGCCTCGTTCCCGCGCCTGGTCTCGCCGCTCGGCACCCGGCGGCTCGAGGACGTCGAGCGCCGCGAGAGGATCTGCTCGGCGCTCAATCTGCTGTCCCCGGAGCAGCGTAGATGCATTGAGCTGGCGTTCTTCGAGGGCCTGACCCACACGCAGATCGCCGAACGGCTCGCGGCCCCGCTGGGCACGGTCAAGTCCCGCATCCTGCTGGGCATGAACAAGCTGCGACAAGCCCTGAGCACCCGACCATGACCTCCTCCCCCCACTCCCCACGCTTCGACGAGCTGCTGCCGGCGTACGCGCTCGGCGCGCTCGACGGCGACGAGCTGCGCGAGCTCGCGGCGCACCTCGCGGCGGGGTGCCCGGCCTGCGAGGGCGAGCTGCGGCGCCTCGCCGCCGAGGTGGAGGATCTCGCCGCGGCCGCCGCGGAGCTGCCCGAGAGCCTGGCGGCCGAGGCCCCGGAGATCCTCGGCGGCCTCAAGCAGCGGCTGCTCGCCGAGCTGCCCCGGCATCCC
>DATNKH010000820.1:0-4952 GCA_035603475.1 Thermoanaerobaculia bacterium | reverse complement strand
CGCCGGTGGCCATCATGAGCCTGCTGTCCCATTACGGGATCTCGGTGGCGGGCAAGCAGGCCGTGGTCGTCGGGCGCAGCCCGATGGTCGGTAAGCCGATGGCCATCCTGCTGCTGGCGGCGGACGCCACGGTCACGGTCTGCCACTCGCGGACCCGCCGGCTGGCGGAAGTCGTGCGCCGCGCCGAGGTCGTGGTCGGGGCGGTGGACAGCCCGGAGCTCATCAAGGGGCATTGGATCCGCGACGGCGCCGTGGTGATCGACGCAGGCAGCCATCCTGCCACCGATGGGAGCGCCGGGCGCGTCGGGAGCGCCGGGGATATCGAGTTGTCGGCGGTGGCCGCCCGCAGTGCCGCCTACACGCCGGTCAAGGGCGGCATCGGTCCGATGACCATCGCGACGCTGCTCGAGCACACGGTGACGGCGGCGGAGCGCGCATAGGCGTCGGCGCAGCCGTCAGAACAGGCCGACCACCGTGCCGTCGTCCTTGATGTCGATCACCCGCGCCGCCGGCGCCTTCGGCAGCCCGGGCATGGTCATCATGTCGCCGCAGATCATGACCACGAACTCGGCGCCGGCGGAGAGACGCACCTCGCGCACGTCGATGGTGTGGCCGGTGGGCGCCCCTCGCAGGCGCGCGTCGGTCGAGAAGGAATACTGAGTCTTCGCCACGCAGACGGGGAGCTTGCCGTAGCCCTCGTCCTGCAGCCGCGCGATCTGCTCGCGCACCTTCGCGTCGGCGGTGACCTGGGCGGCGCGGTAGACCTTGGTGGAGATCTTGCCGATCTTCTCCCAGAGAGTGTCGTCGTCCTCGTAGACGAAGCTGACGCTCGGCTCCCGCTCACTAAGCTCGACCACGGCGCCGGCGAGGTCCAGGGCGCCCTTGCCACCGTCCGCCCAATGCGAGGCCAGGACCGAGCGGACTCCCAGCGCCGCCATCCGCGAAGCGATCAGCCCGAGCTCCGCGGCGGTGTCGGAGTCGAAGCGATTGACCGCCACGACGCAGGGGATGCCGTAGTGCCGCTGCACGTTCTCGACGTGGCGCTCGAGGTTCGGCAGGCCCTGCTCGAGCGCCGCGGTGTCCTCCTTGCCGATGGTCTTCAGGTCCGCGCCGCCGTGGTACTTGAGCGCGCGCACGGTGGCGACGACCACCGCCGCGGCCGGCCGCAGACCCGCCTTGCGGCACTTGATGTCGACGAACTTCTCGGCGCCCAGGTCGGCGCCGAAGCCGGCCTCGGTGACGACGTAGTCGGCGAGCTTGAGCGCGGTCTGCGTGGCGATCACCGAGTTGCAGCCGTGCGCGATGTTGGCGAACGGCCCGCCGTGGACGAAGGCGGGGTTGTTCTCGAGCGTCTGCACCAGGTTCGGCTTGATGGCGTCCTTGAGCAGCACGGTCATCGCGCCGTGGACCTCGAGATCGCGGGCGCGGACGGGCCGGCGGTCGCGGGTGGAGGCCGCGACGATGTCGAAGCCGTTCTCGCGCGGATAGCCGTTGCCGACGCCGCCCAGGCCGACGACGATCTCGCGCAGCGCCCGGTCGTTCATGTCCATGACCCGCCGCCAGGGGATCCGGCGGAGGTCGATGCCGAGCTCGTTGCCGTGATGGAGATGGTTGTCGAGCATCGCCGCCAGCAGGTTGTTGGCGAGGGCGATGGCGTTGAAATCGCCGGTGAAGTGGAGGTTGATGTCCTCCATCGGCACGACCTGCGCGTAGCCGCCGCCGGCCGCGCCGCCCTTCATGCCGAACACCGGTCCCAGCGACGGCTCGCGCACGCAGATCGCCGCCCGCTTGCCGAGGAGGTTCAGCGCGTCCCCCAGGCCGACGGTGGTCGTAGTCTTGCCCTCGCCGGCCGGCGTCGGCGTCATCGCCGTGACCAGGATCAGCTTGCCGTCGGGCCGGCCGCGAAGGCCGGCAATGGCCTCGAGCGACAGCTTCGCCTTGTAGGGTCCGAAGGCCTCGAGATGCTCCTCGGCGATGCCCAGCTTCTCGCCCGCCACCCGCGAGATGCGCTCGAGCCTCGCCTGCTGCGCGATTGCGATGTCAGACGCCATCCTGCTTTCCCTCCTCCCAGCCGGGGTGCCGCGACTGGCGACAGGCGGAGCCGCGGCCTCGACGAGGACCGGCGGTGGGTGTGGCGCGAGCCGGCTCTCGTCGCCCCGCGGGCCCCGGAGGGGCAGGGGAGACGCGGCCGCGGCCGCGAAAGGCCGGGCAATGATAGCCTGCGCCGCCCCTCCTGGCGAGGACCGGCGGCGCCGGCGGTGCCGGCACATTGGCTTGACAGCACTCCCTGAAGAAGATACCTTCGTGCTCATAGGAATGAAGAAACGCGAGGTCGGCCGCCTGCCAGTCGGTAGCGGCTGCGGCGGCCGGCGGCGAAGCGGCGGCGATGGCGGCGAGACCAGCGTCGTGCCGCGGCGTGCCCGCGCCGAGACGACGAGGAGAGCGGAATGCCCAAGAGCATCGTGATCTGCTGCGATGGCACCGGCAACGAGTTCAGCGATCAGAACTCGAACGTCGTGAAGCTCTACCAGATGCTGGTGCTCGATCCGACCCAGGTCGCCTACTACCATCCCGGCGTCGGCACGATGGGCGCGCGCAGCGCGCTGAGCCCGATCGGCAAGGCGTGGACGAAGCTGCTCGGTTATGCCTTCGGCTACGGCGCTTCGGACAACGTGGCGGACGCCTACCAGTTCCTGATGCGCAACTTCGAGCCGGGTGACCAGGTCTACGTCTTCGGCTTCAGCCGCGGCGCCTACACGGCGCGCGTGCTCTGCGGGCTGCTTCACATGGTGGGTCTCTTGCGCGAGGACAACGAAGGCCTGATCCCCTATGCGATCCGACTGATGAAGACCAAGCCGCTCACCGATGACGTCTTCAAGATCGCTGGCAAGTTCAAGAGCACCTTCTCGCGGGATTGCAAGCCCCATTTCCTCGGCGTCTGGGATACCGTCAGCTCCATGGGATGGATCTACAACGCCGTCAAGTTCCCGTTCACCACGGCGAAGGGCAACCCCGACCTCAACATCGTCCGCCACGCCGTCTCGATCGATGAGCGCCGGGCGTTCTTCCGCCAGAACCTGTTCGGGCCGCCTAGCAGCAAGAATCCCAACCAAAGCGTCGAGGAGGTCTGGTTCGCGGGCGTGCACTCGGACATCGGCGGCAGCTACGAGGAAGACAAGAGCCAGCTCTCGCGTATCACGCTGCGCTGGATGCTCTGCGAGGCGCAGCTCGCCGGCCTGCGCGTCGATCCGCGCCGCCAGGCCGCGATTCTCGGCGGCAAGCCGCCCTTCGCGCCCGATCCCTTCGGGTGGATGCACGACTCTCTGACGCCCGCATGGTGGGCTGGGGAGGTATGGCCGAAGGTGGTGTCCAAGAAGAACGCCGCGGGCGAGTGGAAGAAGAGGCTTTACCTCAACCTCGCGCGCCGGCGGTGGATCGACCCCAATTCCAATCCGGCCGTCCATGAATCCGTGGAGCAGCGGATCGCGAATCCCGAGAAGATCGCGAATCCCGACAAGCAGTACAACCCGAGCAACCTTCCCCCGCAGCGCCACGTCGTCGCCGACCGCTGTCCCCCCACCGCCGCGCCGCCGGCCGCGGCACCGGCGCCGCCCGCATCGCCGCCGCCGGGCCAACCCGCCTCGTAAGGCGCGGCTGCGACCACAGGCCCACCGTCGCGCGGCCGTCGCCCGCCGCCCAGGTAGGTGCTTGGCGCCCGGCCCCCGGAGGCGCTTGGCACCTCTCCTGCACGGGGCTTCTCCCAGGCGCGGGTCCCCTGGGTCCTTCCGTGGAGCCTTGGTTCGTCTATTCTCTTGTGACGTGAGCACCGCCAGAATCTTGCCCCCATCGTTCGCCGGCGTCCCGGAGCCGATCCGCGAGGAGCTCTGGGGCGTCGAGCGGCTCGAGCAGCACGCCGCGACGCTCGCCGCGAGCCAGCGCGTGCGCCCGGGCCGGACGTGGGACCGCCGGCTGACCCCCCGGGTCTGGGAGAACGGCCGCGTCCTGCTCGAGTCCTATCGCGTCATCGCGGCGTCCATCCGCGAGGAGCGGGCGATGACGCCGGCCTCGGAATGGGTGGTCGACAACTTCCATCTCGTCGAGGAGCAGCTGCGCGAGATCCGCGAGGACCTGCCGGCGAGCTTCTACCGCCAGCTGCCGAAGCTGGCGGGTGGTCCCTTGCAGGGCTTCCCGCGGGTCTACGCCCTCGCCCACGACTTCGTGGCCCACACCGACAGCCGCTTCGACGAGGAGGCGCTCCGCAGCTTCGTGCGCGCCTACCAGCGCGTGCAGCCGCTGACCATCGGCGAGCTCTGGGCGGTGGCGATCTCGCTGCGGGTGGTGCTGGTCGAGAACCTGCGCCGGCTGGCCGAGAGGATGGTGCGGTCCCGGGCCGCCCGCGAGCAGGCCGAGGCCCTCGCGGACCGCCTGCTCGGCGCCGGCCGCGATCCCGATCCCAAGGCGCTGCTGCGCCGCTACGACGAGGGACGGCTCGACGTCGCCTTCGCCGTGGCGCTCCTCGGCCGCCTGCGCGACCAGGACCCCGAGGTCACACCCGCCCTGGCGTGGCTGGAGCGGCGGCTGGCGGCGCAGGGCACGACCGCCGACGAGGTCGTCGCCCTCGAGCACCAGCGCCAGGCCGCGATGAACGCCACGGTGCGCAACGTGATCACCAGCATGCGCTTGATCTCTGCGTTCGACTGGGCGGCGTTCTTCGAGAGCGTGAGCCTGGTGGACGACACGCTCGCAGCCCATCCCGGCTACCGAGCGGCGGAGTTCGCGACCCGCGACCGCTACCGGCACGCGGTGGAGGAGCTGGCGCGCGGCTCGCGCCACTCCGAGATCGAGATCGCCCGGCTGGCGGTCCACCGGGCCCAGTCCGCCGGCGCTGCGGGCAGTGCGGGCAGTGCCGCCGAACGCCTCGCGGACCCGGGCTACTACCTGATAGCCAGGGG
>DATNKH010000819.1:0-5839 GCA_035603475.1 Thermoanaerobaculia bacterium | reverse complement strand
CCGGCGCCGCGCCCGCCGCGCGCGAGGAGACCTCCAGCGAGGGCGCCGCGGCAGCCTCCGGCGCCGCTGCCGGCGGCGGCGCGAGCGGGCCCCGCCGCCTGCCGTCCCCGACGTCCCCGGCTGCCGCCGGCGCGGATGCGGCGGAGGAGCAACAGGAGGTGCGCCGCGACGAGGGCGAATCGGACCTCGCCCGGGAGTCGGACCGCGAGGAGCTCTCGGAGGGCGAGCGGCTGCGCAAGTTCTCGAGCCCGCTGGTGCGCAGCATCGCCGCCAAGGAAGGCGTCGACCTGCAGGAGGTCGCCGGCACCGGCGCCCAGGGCCGGGTGACCAAGGGCGACATCTTGAGCTTCCTCGAGCAGCGGCGGACGGCGCCGGCGCCCGCCCGGCCTGCCGCCGTGCCGGCCCCGCCTGCCGGCGCCCCATCGGCCCCTGCGCCGGCTGGCGCGCCCCAGCCCCTGCGCCCGGCCGGCGGCTTCTCCGTCCCGGCGTACGTCGAAGGCGAGGATGTCGAGATCGAGCCGATGTCGAAGATCCGGCAGATCACCGCGGCCCACATGGTCTACTCGAAGGCTACCTCGGCGCACGTCACCACCATCTTCGATTTCGACATGTCGCGGATCGCCCGCATCCGCGCCCGCGCCAAGGAAAAGTTCGCTCGCCAGGAGGGCACCAAGCTCACCTTCATGCCCTTCATCTTCAAGGCGGTGGTCAACGGCCTGAAGGCGCACCGCAAGCTCAACGCCTCGATCGACGGCACCAACATCGTCTACAAGAAGAACATCAATCTCGGCATGGCGGTGGATCTCGGTCACGGCCTCATCGTGCCGGTGATCAAGCACGCCGACCACCTCAACCTGATCGGTCTCGCCAAGGCGGCGAACGACCTGGCCGAGCGCGCGCGCGGCAAGAAGCTCAAGCCCGAGGAGGTACAGGGCGGCACCTTCACGATCACCAACCCCGGCGTCTTCGGCAGCCTTTTCGGCACCCCGATCATCAACCAGCCGCAGGTGGCGATCCTCGGCGTCGGCGCGATCGAGAAGCGCCCGGTGGTGGTCGAGGACGCGGACGGCAACGATTCGCTGTCGATCAGGACGCGGTGCTACTTCGGCATCACCTATGACCACCGGCTGGTGGACGGCGCCGACGCCGACCGCTTCATGGTCGACCTCAAGAAGACGCTCGAGACCGACACCTGGACCGAGCTCGAGCCCTACGTGTAAGCGATGTCCGGCCCCGAGACCGACGAGGACCTGGCGCGGCGCGTCGAAGGCGGCGACGGCATCCTGGTGGTGCGCGGCAGCGCCACCCACCGCGACTGGAACGGCATCCGCTACAAGACCGGCCTGTCGGCGAAGAACGTCAACGCCCGCCGGCTGTCGATGAACGTGGCGACCATCCCGCCCGGCGGCGTCGCCTATGCCCACATCCACGTCGATTTCGAGGTGATGCTCTACATCCTGGCCGGCCGCGTCCGCCACGAGTACGGCCCCGGCCTGGCGAAGTCGATCGAGAACCAGGCCGGCGACTTCATCTTCATCGAGCCCGGCGTCCCCCACGAGGTCCTAAACCTCAGCGACACCGAGCCGGTCGTCGCCGTCGTCGCCCGCTCCGACGCCAGCGAGTGGGAGAACATCGCCCCGTATCAGCGCCCGCGTTAGCTGCCGGTCCTGCAGCGCCGACAGGCGCAAGCAGGCTGCTGAGACATTCCGCGTGTCGCGTCGAGAGCGCCGCCGGGCCGGATGCCAGGCGCTGCGATGCAGGCCCGCGAAGTCCAGACCTTCCCTCCAGGTGTCGTGACGTTGCATTCGAGATCTCCCCTGGCGTAGGCTCATCCAGGAGGAGAGAAGCGATGGCTCACGTCAGAGGGGAATCACGTATAACTCTCCCGACCGATGAGTTCGTCGGTCGACTCGAATCGCTCTATGGAGAGGTTGAGGGATGGCTGCGTGGTACCAAGTTAACATTGCGTAGAGGTCGGGTCACGGTCTCGGAGGAGAGCATACCGCGGTACACGGCACCAAGCCTTTCTATCCATAGCCCGGAAGGGAATGAGCTCGCATCTCTAAAACCAGTTGGAATCCGCATATTGGGTGCAGAGGCTCGCGTTGACCTGGTAGGTGCCTACGGATCGCGACCGATCCTTTATCTGTCGCCTGGCGGCCCAAGCCTGGCCACGAGTATTGACGAGGGTGGCCAAGTGCTGGAAACGCTCACGCGCCCTCTATTTCCTGGCGTCGGCCGTGAAGGTTGGTACACGGTCGATCAGCGGCGGCCCAGAGCACACCTCTTGGATAATGCCAGGTTTCGCGATCTGGTTCGCAAGGTCTCCGATCATGCCATCTGAGAACCGGTAGATACATACCAGCTTCTCAGCGCGATCCTGGCGGTATTGGACCACGCTCGATTCCGTGGGGATCGCCGCCAGGCGCGCGCTGAGTACTTGCGGGCCAGGTAGCCGGCATAGGCTTGTTTCGATTCGTCAGCCTCATTGCCGCCGAGGATGCCTGCCAGCTCTGCGACGGTCCCTGTCAGCTTGCGCAAGGTGGGCTCCTCGTCCCGAGTAAGGCCGAGGAGGTAGCCTTCCACCACCCGCGAGAGGCTGAGACCCCGGCTTCGAGCGTAAAGCTTGGCTCTTTCGATAACTTCCTTGTCGAGCTTCAGGGTCAGCTTGGTATCCATGCACCCTCCCGAGGTACAAGAGCGATAAGTGTCGCACGTCTCGGTCGAAGGCCGCGAGTCGGCCCGGCTTGCGGGCTTGCGGTAGTGTCCTACTAAGACTGTGTTGGCGGCTCCTGACTCACCGGGTGGATGAGCGAAGCCGCGCTCACTCGTGGCGGAGTGCTGCCAGCGGGTGGACGCGGGTCGCGCGCCGCGCCGGAAGGTAGCAGGCCAGGGCGCCGCAGAGGCCGAGTGTCACCGCCGCCGCGCCGAAGACGACGGGATCGAGCGGGCCCACCTCGAAGAGAGCGCTCCGCATCGTCCGGGTGAGGCCGGCGGCCCCGGCGACGCCGACCGCAAGGCCAGGAAGGATCGACCGGAGCCCGTCGAGCGCCATCAGGCGGAGCGCCGCGGCGGGGCGGGCGCCGAGCGCCATGCGCAGGCCGATCTCGCGGGTGCGCTGCGCCACCGACTCGGCGACGATGCCGTAGACGCCCACCGCGGCGAGCAGCAGCGCCGCCACCGCGAAGACCGTCAGCAGCCACATCAGGAAGCGCCGCTGCGCGGTCGAACGCGCCATCAGCTCCCGCATCGGCGCCACGTTGTACACCGGCAGGCCGGGGGCGGCGGCGCGGACGGCCTCCGCCAGCTCGCGGACCATCGGCGCGGGATCGGTGGCGGTGCGCACGACCAGGATGGGGGCGAAGAGCGGGCTGTGGGCGTACGGGACATAGACCTCGGGGCGGGCTTCGACGTCGAGCCCGAAATGGCGCACGTCGCCGACCACGCCGACGATCGTCGTCCAGGGCTTCCGCTCCTGGTTGGCGCCCAGCTTGACGTGCCTGCCCACCGGGTCCTCGCCCGGCCAGTATCGGCGGGCCAGGGTCTGGTTGATCAACGCGACCGGCGCCGCGGAGAGCGCTTCGTCGCGGGCGTCGAAGCGGCGTCCGGAGCGGAGCGCGATGCCCATGGCCTGGAAGTAGCTCGGCGTCGCGACCCGGTACTCGACGCTGGGCCTCTCGGCCTCGGGCGTGGCGCTGCCCTCGATCCACAGCGTGCTGCTGATGTTCGACCCCATCAACGGCAGGCGGCTCACCGCGCCCACGGCGCGCACGCCGGGCACGGCGGCCAGGCGGTCGACGACGGCGCGCAGGACGGCGGCGCGCTGCTCCGGGCTGCGCGCCGCCGGCGGGGTCTGGGTCGACAGGGTGACGAGGTGATCGGCCGCGAAGCCGGGATCGACCGCGAGCAGGCGCAGGAAGCTGCTGATGAGCAGGCCGGCGCCGACCAGCAGCATCAAGGCGACCGCCATCTCGAAGGTCACCAGCGCGCCGCGCAGCCGGCGGCTGCCCGCGGTCAGGATGCGTCCGGTGGCACCAGGGCCTCCCGCCAGTGCCGCGGCCTCGAGGCGCAGCAGGCGCCAGCCCGGCAGCAGCCCGGCCACGACCGCGCAGCCGAGCACGGCCGCGACCGTGAACAGCAGGCTCCTGGCGCCGAGCGCGATCTCGCCTCCCGGCAGCAGGCCCGGCGGCGCGGCGGCGGCCAGCGCTCGCAAGCAACCCTCCGCCACCGCCAGCCCGAGAGCCCCGCCCAGGGCCGCCAGCACGAGCCCTTCGCTCAGCAGCTGCCGCAGCAGCCTGCCGCCGGCCGCGCCGAGCGCGATGCGGACCGTCATCTCTTGCTGCCGGACGACGTTCCTGGCCAGCACCAGGTTCGCCACGTTGGCGCAGGCCATCAGCAGCACGAACGCGACGGCGCCCGCCAGCAGCAGCAGCGAGGTGCGGTACCGTCCCTCGACCTGCCCCGCGAGCGGCTGCCCGCCGAGAGCGACGCCGCGGTTGCTGGCGGGATGCTCCTGCGCCAGCTGGGCGCCGATGCGCCGCAGCTCGTCGCGGGCCGCCGCCTCCGTCACCGTCGCGCGGCGCCGCCCGATCATCTTCAGGAAGCGCAGGCTGCGCCGCGGGATCGCCATCAGCTCGTTGTCGGCCAGCGGCAGCCAGAGATCGATCTCCGCGGCGGTGCCCAGCAGCGGCTCGCCGGGATAACGGAAGCCTGCCGGCAGCACGCCGGCGACGGTGTAGGCCTTGCCGTCGAGGTCCAGGCTCTTGCCGAGAGCCGAGGGGCTGGCGCCGAAGTGCCGCCGCCAGAAGGCATGGCCGAGGACCGCCACATGCGACGGCTTGCCGCGCTCGTCGTCCCGCGGCAGCAAGCCGCGCCCCAGGGCCGGCCGCACGCCGAGCGCCGGGAAGAAGTCCGCCGAGACGTACAGGCATTCGAGCCGCTGGGCCTCGGCGGCGCCGGTCAGCACGACGTTCCACACCGGCGAGATGGCGGCGACCCGGGAGAAGGATCGCGCTCGCTCGCGCAGGTCGAAGAAGTCCTCCGCCGAGGTCCACGGCTCCTCCTCCGGCTGGTGGACCAGGCGCGTCTCGATCGCCATCAGCCGGCCGGCGGCGGGGAACGGCAGGCCGCGGAGCTCGACGGCGTTGATCAGCGTGAAGACGGCGGCGTTGATGCCGATCCCGAAGGCGAGGGTCGCCAGCGCGACGCCCGCGAAGGCAGGGCGGATGCGCAGCAGCCGCAGGGCATGGCGGACGTCGCGCAGCATTCCCGACAGCGGTGCGGACCGCGGCGCAGGCGCCGGCCACGCCGGCTGCCTTGCCGGCCGCTCCGGCCGCTTCGGGAGTGGGCTTCGTCGATCTCGCGGGCGAGCTCCTCCCAGGGCGGCAGGCCGGCCAGCGCGCGCTCCCTCGCCTCGCGCTGCGAGGCGCCGCCGGCGACCGCGTCGTGGCAAGCCTGCTCGAGCTGCAGCGCCAGCTCGTCGACGATCTCGGCCTCGCGCTCCGCCGCCACCTGCAGCGGCGGTAGATGCCGGCGCACGTAGAGCTGCCAGCCTCCGGCGTCGCGGCCGCCCTCGTCGCCCACGTCCGGTGCGAGCTCCCGCCAGTCGTTCATATGTCGTAGCGCCACATATAGCAAGGATAGCTGTGGCCGCGAAGGACGTCAAGAGGCGTCGCCAGGCGGCCTGGCGGCGGCCGCGTCGAGAGATGCCGCTAGCGACCGCCCGCGGCGGGAGGCGCCACCAGCGCGAGCGCCTGCTCGAGGACCTCGTCGCGGCCGGCGGCGATGCCGCGGCGGGTGGGGGAGGCCGCGACGGTCGGCTGGACGGGGGTCCCCGGGG
>DATNKH010000818.1:0-3349 GCA_035603475.1 Thermoanaerobaculia bacterium | reverse complement strand
CCCATGGACCTCGATCTCCTGGGCGTGGTGAGCCACAGCCTGGGCTCGGCGGACCGGCTGCACGGCACCCTCACCATCGAGCCGCTGGCGGTCGAGAACCTGCGCCTGGAGGCCACGGCCGGCGCCGGCGCCCTGATCCTCTCCGGGCGCATCCCGCTGGCGCGGGCCGGGCGCGCCGTGGCCGATCAACCGCTCGACCTGGCGGTGGACGCCGCGCAGTGGCCGGCCGCCGGACTGGTGCCCTACCTGCCGGCCTGGTTCCCGGTCGCCGGCCTGCGCGGCGAGGTGTCGGGGCGGCTCGACCTCGGCGGCGACTTCGACCACCTGACAGGGGAGGCCAACGCCGAGATGGCGGACGTGGAAGTGTCCGCCGTGGCCCTCGGCAGGGTACGCGGCCAGCTGTCGTGGGACCCGGCGCACATCGCCGTCGCCGGCGGCGCCATCGAGGCCCCGGCTGGGAAGCTGGCCGTGCGCGGCAGCTTCGATCGCCGGAGCGACGCCATCGACCTCACCGTCGACGGCCCGTCCCTGAACCTGGCAGCGCCGCCGCTCTCCGGGCTGCTGCAGGCCTCCGGCATGGTAGGCCGGGTGGCGCTGATGGCAGCCGTCGGCGGCACGCTCGAGCGGCCGCGGGCCCAGGTCAGCCTGCGCGGGCACGACCTCGCCTGGTCCGGCAGGACGGTCGAGGGCAAGCCTCCGGGAGAGGGGCAGGTGACGATCGACTGGGACGGCGAGCTGGTGCGCGGCAGCGGCACGCTCGGCAGCCTGCTCACCTTCGACGGCGGCGGCCGGCTGGACCGCCGGCAGGCGGCCTTGCGCCTCGACCTGCGCTCCGCCAACCTCGCCGGTCTCGGCCGGTTGGCGGCGGCGGCGGCGCCGGGAGGGACCGCAACGACCGCCGGCAGCGCCGGCAGCGCCGCCAGCGCCGCCAGCGCCGACTTCAGCGGCTCGCTGGCCGGCGCTCTCACCCTGGATGCGGACTTCGCCGCCGGCCGCTACCGCGGCCAGCTCCGGCTGGACGAGCTGCGCATGGCCTACTCCGGCAAGCAGATCGCCAACCGTGAGCCGGTGGTGGTGGACATCTCCCCGCGGGGCCTCGCCGTGCGCTCACTCTACCTGGGCGAGGCCGGCACCGGCCTCGAGGCGTACGCCACCGGCAGCATCGGCTTCGCCGCGCCGCGGCCGCTCGACCTGCGCGTGCAGAGCACCATCTCGGCGAGCTGGGCGAATCTGTTCGCGCCGGGCCTCGACATCGGCGGCGAGATGGACCTGCTGGCGACCGTCAAGGGCACGGTCGGCGATCCGGAGCTCTCCGGGCAGGCGGTGCTGCACGACGCCCGGCTCATCGTCCCCAGCCTGGCGACGTCCTTCGAGGGCCTGGAGGGCACCGTGCGCTTCGACCGCGACCGCCTGGTGCTCGACGGCCTCACTGGCCGGGTCGGCGGCGGCACGGTGCGGGCCACCGGCCAACTGGTCCTGCCGGGGGCCGGGCGCACCCTGACCTACCGCTTCGAGATGTCGGCGCAGGGAGTCAGCCTGCGCTACCCGAGCGGCTGGGTCAGCCGCGGCGACGCTGCCCTGGCGCTCGTCGGCAGCGGCAGCAGCCGCCAGGTCCAGGGCTTGATCCGCCTGAACCGCGCGCTCTACGTCGAGGACCTGCAGGTGGACCCGCTGCAGCTCCTCCTGCGGGGCCTGCAGCGGCAGCGGGTGGAAGTCGTCCCGACCGACGACCTCTTCGCCAGGACCCAGCTCAACCTGTCGATCCAGGGTCCCGGCGCCCTGCGGGTGACCAACAACGTCGCCGACCTGCACGGCGACATCGAGCTGACGGTGGTGGGCACCGTTGCCACGCCGGTGGTCTTCGGCACCGTCCAGCTCGAGTCGGGCGGGACCCTGCAGTACTCGGACAACAAGTACCAGGTGGACCGCGGCAGCCTGACCTTCGCCAACCCGAACCGCATCGATCCGCTGATCGACCTGGCGCTCAAGACCGAGGTGCAGAGCTATACCATCACCCTCAACTTGTCGGGCACGCTGGAACGGCTCAACGCCAAGTTCTCGTCCAACGCCGAGCTCGCCGACATCGACATCATCTCGCTGCTCGCCGGCGGCCCGCGGCCCGAGCTCGGCACGCCGCCGCCTCCGGTGCAGAGCGAGGCGGCGGGGCAGGCGGCGGCCTCGCAGTTCCTCACCGGCCAGGCGGCTTCGGCGGTGTCGTCGCGGGTCGGCCGGCTGTTCGGCCTCGACCGCTTCCGGGTGGACACCCAGACCCTGACCCAGGCCGGACAGCCGACCTCGGGCGTGGTGATCACCGCCGGCAAGCGGCTGTCGAAGAACATCTTCGTGACCTACGTGAGCAACCCGTCGTCGCCGCGGCTGGACGTGCGCCAGATCGAGTGGCAGGTGGCGAGGAACCTCACCGTGCTGTTGACCCAGAGCGGCAGCAGCTACGCCGTCGACGTGCAGCGGGAGACCCGGTTTTGAGCGCCGGCCGGCGGTGCCCCGCGGGCCGCCGCCGGAGCCGCCGGGGGCCATGCGGGTGACGGCCGGCATGACGCGGCGGGCCGGCATCACGCGGCGGGCCGTCCTGGCTCTGATCGCCGCCATCTGGCTGGCGGCGGCCAGCGCCGTCGCCGGCGGTGTGGCGGCGGCGGCGAGGCAGCCGCCTGCCTCGACCGAGCCGGCGCCCCCCGCCCCAGCGCCCGCCGCGCCCGTGCCGACCACCCCGGCCGCCGCCGCGGTCCCGCCGCCCGCGCCACCCGCCCCGGCCGCACCCAACGTGCTGGCGGTCGAGATCCGCAGCGACGTGCCGCTGCCGCGCCGCGAGCAGGTGTCGGCGGTCGTCGAGATCCATCCCGGCCAGCCGCTCGAGGACGTGGCCGTGCGCCGGACGCTGCGCAACCTGGTGGCGACCGGGGTGGCGTCGGACGTCGCCCTGTACACCCGTGCGGAGCCCGGGGGAGTCGTGGCGGTGCTGGTGCTGCTGCCGGTGCCGCAGGTCGCCGACCTGCGGGTGACCGGCCGCCTCGGCCTGCCCGTCGCCGACCTCAAGGCGGCGGTGCCGCAGCGGCCGGCCCAGCCGCTCGCCGAGGAGAGCGTGGTGGCGGGCGTCTACAACCTGCAGGACCTCTACAGCCGCAACGGCTACTTCAAGGCCACCGTGCGCGTGCGCGTGGAGCAGAGCGCGGGCCGCCAGGTGGTGGTCACTTACCAGGTCGACAGCGGCGACCGCGCCAAGATCGACGCCGTCGGCTTCGATGGCCAGATCGCGCCATTCACCGCGGCGGCGCTGATCGAACACCTGCGCGCCAAGCCCGGCCGGCCGTTCCAGGAGCGGCTCGCCGACGAC
>DATNKH010000817.1:0-2398 GCA_035603475.1 Thermoanaerobaculia bacterium | reverse complement strand
TCGCCGGCAGCGCCCGTAGCAAGGGTAGTCGTCGCCACATGGTCTGTCTCTCTCCTGGGCGGGAGCGGACCCGCGCAGTCTACGCCGTCTCGAGGGCGGCCCGCCCTCCCCCCCTGCCGGTAACCCTGCGCGGCCGGCGAGCGGAGGACGGGCCGAGGGAACCGCCAGGCTAATCGTCGAAGTCGTCCGCCGCGCCGGGCGCCAACCCCGGGGGCGGCGCCGGGCAGGTCCGCTGGGTCAGGAACAGCCGCGGCGTCACGTGGTTGAGATCGAAAGTGCTCATCATGTCGTGGGCGCCGGCGTCGCGCGGGGTGAGCGCCGGCAGGTTGAAGGTCACCTCGGCGAAGCGCAGCATGCTGGTGAAGTCGAACTGCCGCGAATCGATGAAGCCCGACCGCGCGTAGGGCGAGACGACGATCAGCGGCACCCGGAAGCCGGGGCCGTAGACGTCGGCGTTCGGCTGGTCGGGCGGCGGCACGTGATCGAAGAAGCCGCCGAAATCGTCCCAGGTGATGAACACGGCGGTGCTGCACCAGTACGGGCTGGCCTGCAACGAATTGAGCAGCTCGACAGTGTAGTTCTCGCCGGCGCAGACGCTGTTCGGAGCGTGCTCGCTCAGCTGGCCCGGGAAGACGATCCACGAGACCGCCTTCAGGCCGTTGTTGTACAGGTCGCTCTCGAACTGCGTGTAGGGGACCACCTTCTTCCAGCGCGACGGGTCGTTGCGGATCTGCGAGAAGGCGTTCAGGGCCGACCAGATGTAGCCGCCGGCGCCCGGACCCGGCGCGTAGTAGCGCCAGTCGAGGGTCTTGGTGGCGTCGATCTCGTCCGGCAGGGTGGGGATGTTGGTCCAGCAGGAGGAATGGGTGCCGAGGGGGTCGTTCACCGGGCAGACGTTCTTGCCATAGGGGATCGTGTCTACCAGCTGGTTCGGCACGTCGCAGCCCCAGCCGCCGGTGGGGTTCGGGCCGCCGTTGGGGACGTAGGGGTTGTTGACCGCTCCCTCCCCCACCGTGAAGCCGCCGCTCTGGGCCGCCACGGTGAACATGTGGTTCGGGTAACTCGGCCCGAGCAGCGACGAGAACATGTTGTCGCCGAGGGTGAAGCGCTGGGCCAACGCCCAGTAATTCGGGATGTCGGCCTGGCTGAACTGGGTCAGGCTGTGATTGGTGTAGGGCGCCGGCTGGCTGGTGTCGCAGGGCGGCTTCTTGTTGCTGTAGTTGATCAGGTCGAACTTGTCCTGGCGGCCGCAGTCCCAGCCCAGGTTGGCCCCCTGCCAGGAGTGATCGATGTCGCAGCCGAAGTTGGTGTCGCTCGCCTGGGCCAGCGGCACGACGTTGCCCGCCGAGTCGAGCGCCGTCGTCGAACCGTTGGCCCCGGGGAACTTGCCGAAGTAGTTGTCGAAGGTGCGGTTCTCCTTGATCAGGAAGACGACGTGCTGAATGGAGCCCGGCACCGGGCAGGCGGGCAGGTTGGGCGGCGGAACGGCGGCGGCGCACAGGGCTGCCACCGGCAAGAGCATGCCGCCGGCGCCCGCGATGCTCGCGATGTTGGCGACGTTGACGATGTTGACGATGCCGGCGATGGTCGAGGGTGACCATCTTGGCCATGGAATGCTCTTCATCACGACTACCTCCATTCGCTCCGTGATCGTGTGGGCACCGGAAGTGATGCCCGCGTGCGAGCCCTTTGCGGACAGACTCCCCCCTGCCGCGGCCACGCCCGCGCCGCCGATAGCCGTCCTGGTTGTGTGCCTAGTGGTCCGCCGCGCCGGCCCCGCTGCGTCGGTCGGGGTGCACGGCGCCGAACTGCTCATTGCTGAAACCATGCAGTCCGCGGTTTCTTGCGCCGCTGCGGGCGCGGGCCGGCAGTGGGTCACGTCGCGAGACTCCCTGCCCTCCCGCCTCCCTTTGGGCGAGGCAGCCGAAGTCCGAGGTCGGTTCCCTTGGAACCCCTCGCCCAAAGGGAGACAGGAGGGCAGGGAGCCTCGCGGGAAACGGACCCACGGCGGCCTCTGCTACTCTCCGCGTGGCTGTCGGCCGGGGCGGGAGGCGACCCTGGCCCGCGGGAGGACTCACCCCTGAATCTGGTCTGGGGGCTGGCGGCGCTCGCCGCCGCCGGCCTGCTCTTCGGCTACGCCTGGCGTGCCTGGCGGCGGGGACGGCCCGAGGCGGCGGCCGCGGCCATCGTGGCCGCCGGCCTCGTGCTGCGCATGTATGCCGGCTGTGACCTCTTCCTCCACACCTGGGACGAGCGTTACCACGCGCTGGTGGCCAAGCACCTCGTCGAGCACCCGCTGGTCCCCACCCTCTACGACCACCCGGTGCTGCCCTACGATTACCGGGACTGGCGCTCCAATCACGTCTGGCTGCACAAGCCGCCGCTAGCCCTCTGGCTG
>DATNKH010000816.1:0-3199 GCA_035603475.1 Thermoanaerobaculia bacterium | reverse complement strand
GGCGGCTGGCGGCGAGGGTCGGCGGCATCGGCATCATTGGCAGCATTGGCCGGCGGCGCGCTCGCCGACCGCCAGCCGCGGATCAGTTGGCTCCACACCAGCCAGACGAGGAAGGTCAGGAGAGCGAAGTCGAGCAGCCGGATGAGCGCCAAGCGGCCGGCCTTCCTTCCTCGTGGGCGACCGCGGTCATCGGCCGCCGCCAGTGCCGTTCGCGCCGGCACCGGCGCCCGCGGTCCCCCCGGCACGCCGGCGCTGCAACGCGGCTCCCAGCTGCGCCACCTCGGGCTGCCCCGGCGCCAGCGCCTGCAAGCGGCCGAAGGCCTGATCCGCCGCGGCGGTCTGATTGAGGTCGAACGCCAGCACCACCACCTCGGCGAAACGCGACTTCCAGTGCGCCGGCGCCAGCTCCTCGGCATGGCGGAACTGCGCCAGCGCGGTGTCGAACTGGCGCAGCTGCCGGTAGCAGGTCCCGAGATCGGTCAGTACGTCCGGGTTCGGGCCGCGCAGCCCGATGAACTGGCTGTAGAGATCCTTGGCGCGGCCGAAGTTGTTGATGTCGAAGTTGAGGTTGGCGAGCTTCAAGACCGCGTCGGCATCCTTGGGATGGGTCGCCACGTAGTCGCGCAGCTGCTGCACGGCGGCCATCGCCGGCGGTGGTGAGCCTCCGGCCGCCGCGCCCCCCCCGCCCCCGGCCGTGCCGCCGCCCGCCGCGCCACCCTCCGCGCCGGCCGCCGCGCCGCCGCCGGCCGCTGCCGCCGCGCCGGCATCGTTCGCAGGGGCGCCGGCGTTCTCGGCGTCCGGAGCGGCCGCGGAGGTCACCACCGCTCCCTCGCCGGGCAGGCGGCGCAGCGGCTGATGCGCCACCATGACGTCGTGCAGCACGTAGCCGACGATGAACCCGACCAGCAGGCCCATGACGACAGAGATCGCGTTGTCTTTGTTCACGAGGCGCCGGCCCGCGAGCGTGATGCGAGCGTGATGCTAATGTCCCGAACGGGAAACTAGCTCGCTGCCTTGGTCCGCTGCCGCTTCTCCAGGCTGGACGTGAGGGCCTGCTCGACGAGGTCTTCCGCCTCCCGCTCGGAGATGCTCTTGACGTGCGCCACTTCGCTGACGATGAAGTACTTGGCGCGCTCGTACATCTTCTTCTCGCGGAACGACAGGCTCTTGCGCTGGCTCACCAGGCGGAGGTTCTTCAGCACCTCCGCCACCTCCGTCAGGCGGCCGGTCTTCATCTTGTCCAGGTTCTGCTTGTAGCGCCCCTTCCAATCCTTGTAGGTGTCGATGTTGCCGTCCTCGAGGATGTCGAAAAGCGCCCGGACGTCGCGGGTGTGGCAAAGCGGCCGCAGACCCACGAGGTCGAGGTTCGCCTTGGGCACCATGACCTTGGAATTGTTCGACAGCAGGCGAAGATGAAAATAGAGCTGCTCCACCCCGTCCATGTGGCCCGCCTCGATCTTCTCGACCAGGGTGACGCCATGGTTGGGGTAAACCACCTTCTGACCGATCCTAAATGTCACGCCTGTGCCCCCTTGCATGAGGAAGAACGCCGGAGCTGTAGTAGCAAGTCACTGAGGGACCAACGCTTACGAGTGTAAGTTATACACCATCCGGGGCGCTTCGTCAACCTCGCCCCGCGCTCGGCGGCCCGCGCGGGTCCTCGCCCGCCCCGGGAACGGCAGCTCCGTCTCCGGCTATTTTACCGCAGGAAGGCGCCAACTACCGCCTGTCTTACGCCAGCCCGCCCGGTGGGCTCGCGGGCACTACCCCTGCCCGCGAGAGTCAGGAGTCGGGGCACCGGTGGCAGAGCGGGAGCCGCTGCTCGCGGCGGATGAGGCGGCGAAAGGCGCGGAAGCGCGCACCGTTCCAGACCTCGGCGAAACCCTCCTCGAAGACGTTCCCCATGTCGAGGGTGAGGCAGGGATAGAGGCGGCCGCGCGGATCGACGAAGGCGTAGTTCTCCATCGTGGTGCAGGCCAGCCGATCGTGGCGGCGGTACTCGGTCTCGCCGTAGTAACGCACCATCTCCTCGACCGGCAGGTCGGGGTGCGATTCGATCGTGAACGGGTACTGCCGGCCCCGAATGGCTCGCAGCTGAGCGGCGAGGACGGCGCCGTCGATCTTCGGCAGCGTGTCGCGGGTGTAGGAGGCATCCTCGGAGCGGAAGAACACGGGGTCGGGCATCGCCTCGCGCAGCAGCTCGAACGACTCGCGGCGCTGCGCGGAGGAGAACCAGATCAGGTGCTGGAAGCGCAGCTTGTCGACGCTCCAGGTCGCCAGCTCGTCCGCCCACTCGGCGAGGTGAGCGTAGGTGCCTTCGTGGACCGTGGTGTAGATCTCGACCAGCGGCGTCCGCGAGCCGAGGCGCTCCTTGGCGGCGGCCAGATCGAGCAGGCCGCGCCGCACGGTGGCGAGCGTGTCGCGTCCCCGCGCCGCGTCGTTGACCGGACCGTTGGTATCGAGAGAGATGCCGACCGCGAGCAGCCCGGAGCGGACGACGTCCTCGGCCTCCCTGGCGAGGCGCATGCCGTTGCTCACGGCCGTGCATTGCAGCCCCTGCTCGCGGGCGTGCTCCACGACCCGCCGCCACTCGGGATGGATGAAGGGCTCGCCGCCGAAGAGGCGGATCATCGGGCGGAACGCGGCGACCTGGCCGATCAAGCGAAGGGCGGCGCCGGTGTCCATGAAGTGCGCCGGGGCGGGCACGGTGGCGTCGTCGCCCCAGATCGGGCAGTAGCTGCAGCGCAGGTTGCAGGCGTCGGTGAGGAGGAGATCGATCCCCCAGGGAAGGGCGGCATGGCCACGCCGCCGGCGGTAGGCGTCGATGAGCGTCGACATCTGCGTAATCGACGGTATGGTAATTCGACATCGCGCGGCTGTCAAAGGGCAGGCCGTCGCCTCCGTCGACCCCCTCGATCCCTGGACCACTCGACCTGAAACCCTGCTAGGCTTGGCAGATGTTGAAAACTTCAACATGAGGAGACGTCTCATGCCGACCAGCACCGTCAATTTCAGCGTACCGGCAGAGGTCAAGCAGGCCTTCAACGAGGCCTTCGCCGGGGAGAACAAGAGTGCCGTGATCGCCCGCCTCATGGAGCGGGCGATCGAGGAGCGGCAGCAGCGACTTCGGCGTGCCGCCGCCATCGACGCCCTGCTCGAGCACCGGCGGACGCAGCGCCCGGTCACCGCGGCGAAGGTG
>DATNKH010000815.1:0-8065 GCA_035603475.1 Thermoanaerobaculia bacterium | reverse complement strand
GGAGGCGACGATGCGGCGGCCCGCCACCTCGTCGGCAAGCCGCCCCTTGAGCGCCTTGTTCTCCTCCTCCAGGCGCTCGCGCTGGGTCTCGAGGCGCTCCACCTGGCGGGCGGCGTCCAGGGCCACGCCGGCCAGCGCCGCCACCGATTCGAGGAAGCGGCGGTCGTCGACCGTGAACGACGCGTCGGTGTCGCCGCGCACCTCCTTGTCGAGCACCGCCAGGTAGCCGAGGTAGACGCCGCGGTAGGCCAGCGGTGTCGCCAGCAGGTGGTGGTACGGCCGCCCGGCCAGATCGCCGCCGGCGCGCGCCAGCTGGCGCCCCTCCCCCAGCAGCTCCCGCCACAGCGGCGCGGCCAGCAGCGCGTCGCCGTCCGGCTCCCGCTCGGTCCAGCCGACCACCGCCACGCCGCGCGCGCCGCCGTAGGCGTCGCGGGTCACCGCCACCGCCGCCGCCGGATCGAGCACCGCGCAGACCCTGCCCAGCAGCTCCTCGACCAGCTCCTGCTCGGCGCGCTGGGCATGCAGCGCCAGGGCAAGGTCGTACAGCGTCTCGAGCTGCAGGATCCGCCGCTTCTCGGCCAGGCTGGCATCGGTACGCATCGTCAACATTCTAGCTCCCGCCGCTTGCGGCGCCCCCGGGAATGAAACGGTGCCGCGAGCCCCCCTGTCTTCGGGCGGGCCCCGCGGGCCGCTGCGCGCCGCAGACGCCCTGTCGCCGGTCGCCAGCCCTCGTGGTAGATCCCGCCATCGGTAGCGGCTCAGGCTACAACGTATAAATCTAATGTGCACAGATAGATACGCACTTGGTCATGCAGATGTTGTAAATGGATGCTGCTTATGCTATCTTGCAATCATAACTGCCTGAGAGCATCCGGTTCTCGGACAATCGAAAGGATGGCGTTCCTTGAGACGACTACTTGCAGCAATCGTGTCCCTTATGGCTTTTCTTGTGGCGTGGCCGGCGCATGCGTTCCATGTCCACGCTCCCGGCCAACCTGTCACTGACAACATCTGCGCCCAGCAGCCCTTGATCTTGGGAGTGAATACCGGCGGCAATCCCAGCCTTCAATACGCTTCACACCTCGGGTGGATGCGCATGACGCTGCGCTGGTCGGACATCGAGCCGAGCCAGAATGTGTTCACCTTCCCCAACGACTCCGCGATCAACGCCGCGGTGAACCAGGGAATCAAGATCCTGGCCATTCTGAGCACGGCGCCCGCATGGGCCGGCGGCGGTGCGTACGGGAACACCCCGCCGTCGAACATCGCTCTCTGGCAGACGTTCGTCGGCGCGGTCGCCCAGCACTACCGCGGGAAGATCATTGCCTATGAGATCTGGAACGAGCCCAATCTTCAGAACACCAACCAGATCGGCGTCGGGTGGGACCGCGACGTCAACAGCTCACCGCTGTACGTCGACTACCTGCACGTGGCGGCCCAACAGATCCGCAGCAACGCTCCCGGTACCCTCGTGGTCGGCCCCGTCCTCTCAACGTCGTCCGAGAGCCGTGGCAACACGATCTTCGCGCAGATCGAAGCCGCGTCCTATTCCGACGGACCGGGCTCTAGTTTCCTGGACGTGGTGTCGTTCCACGCGAACGGTGCGAACAACGATGGCGTCCAGACCAGTCTTGACAATGTCGAAGGCCACCTCAGCCAGATCACGGCCTCGAACGTCACCAAACCGATCTGGATCACTGAATTCGGTTGGGACACGTCATATGTCTCGCAGACCACTCAAGAGCAGAACATCGCCAACTTCGTACTGGCATTGACCGGTGAGAACAACGGGCAGCTCGCACCCTGCTTCGGCGGCGGCTGGCAATGGTACAAGTTCACGAACATGTTCATCTTCGACCTCCAAGATGGCCCTGGCGATACTCGTGGCATCTTCACCCCGAGCGGCGCCCCAAAGGTAGCGGTCACGAGCTACACTGCGACCTTTCCCTTCCCCGCGGAGCTACCGTGCATCAACAACACCAAATTCACCTACTCTTGCACCGGCCGGACTTGCACGTTCACGAACCCGTACACCCAGAACGAGAGCTACACGATCTACATCTGGGATTACGGCGACGGCACGACCTTGATGGCCACCGGCGCCGCCGGACGAGTCGTGGTGCACACCTTCCCGGCGGCCGGCACGTACTTCTTCGTCGGGACTGGTGCGGACACCGTAGCACTGGGCAACCTGAACCAGGCTGACGTGCAGCTGGTAACGGTGCACTGAGGCGGCAGGGGCCAGCCGGCCGCCGTCGGCGTCAGCGCGTGGCGCGGCGCAGGCGAGGCGAGGCGGCTGCGGCCGGACTTGGCGCCATCCGGCGCCGGCCGGACCTGCCGGCGGGCTGCTGCGACTCACCAGGAACCGGAGAGGCCGGATGGGCCGGCCTCTCCGGCAGCACCCTGGCGAGGTAGCCGCCGGTGAAGCTCTGCGGCGCCGCCGCCACCTGCTCGGGGGTGCCGATCGCCAGCAGCTCGCCGCCGCGGGCGCCGCCCTCCGGCCCGAGATCGATCACCCAGTCGGCGGTCTTGATGACGTCCAGGTTGTGCTCGATGACGATCACCGTGTTGCCCAGGTCGACCAGCCGGTGGAGCAGCGCCAGGAGCTTGCCGACGTCGTCGAAGTGCAGCCCGGTGGTGGGCTCGTCGAGCAGGTAGAGGGTGCGGCCGGTCGAGCGCTTGCACAGCTCGCGCGCCAGCTTGACCCGCTGCGCCTCGCCGCCCGAGAGGGTGGTCGCCGACTGCCCCAGCCGGATGTAGCCGAGGCCCACCTCGCAGAGGGTGGCGAGGATGCGCTCGATGGCCGGGATGTTGCGGAACAGCTCGTGCGCCTGCTCGACCGGCAGGTCGAGGATCTCGGCGATGTTCAGCCCCTTGTAGCGCACCGCCAGGGTCTCGCGGTCGTAGCGCTTGCCGCCGCAGACCTCGCAGGTGACGTAGATGTCGGGCAGGAAATGCATCTCGATCTTGATCTGGCCATCGCCCTTGCACGCCTCGCAGCGCCCGCCCGCCACGTTGAAGCTGAAACGCCCCGGCTGGTAGCCGCGCATGCGCGCCTCCGGGGTCATCGCCATCAGGTTGCGGATGGGATTGAAGACGTTGGTGTAGGTCGCCGGGTTCGAGCGCGGCGTGCGGCCGATCGGGCTCTGGTCGATGGCGATCACCTTGTCGAGCTGCTCGAGGCCGAGGATGCGGTCGTGCTCGCCGGGGCGGTCGCCGGCGCGGTAGAAGTGGCGCGCCAGCGCCTTGTAGAGGATGTCGTTGACCAGCGTGCTCTTGCCCGAGCCGGAGACGCCGGTCACCACCGTCAGCACGCCGAGCGGGAACTCGACGGCCAGGTCCTTCAGGTTGTTCTGCCGCGCCCCCTCGATGACCAGCGGCTTGCCGCGGCCCCGGCGGCGCACCGCCGGCACCTCGACCTGCAGCTCGCGCCGTAGGTACTTGCCGGTGAGCGACGCGGGGTCGGCCATCACCGCCGCCGCGGTGCCCTGCGCCACCAGCTCGCCGCCGTGCACGCCGGCGCCCGGTCCGAGGTCGACCACCCAGTCGGCGGCGCGGATGGTCTCCTCGTCGTGCTCGACGACCAGCACCGAGTTGCCGAGGTCGCGCATGCCCTTGAGGGTGGCGAGCAGCCGGGCGTTGTCGCGCTGGTGCAGGCCGATCGAGGGCTCGTCCAGCACGTACAGGACGCCCATCAGCTTGCTGCCGATCTGGGTCGCCAGGCGGATGCGCTGGCTCTCGCCTCCCGACAGGGTGGCCGAGGAGCGGTCGAGGGTGAGATAGCCGACCCCCACGTCGTCGAGGAAGCCGAGGCGGTCGGCGATCTCCTGCACCACCTTGTCGGCGATCGCCCGCTCGCGCCGGTCGAGCGCCAGGGCGGCCATCCAGGCGCGCAACGCCTCGACCGAGAGGCGCGACAGCTGGTCGATGGAGTAGCCGGCCAGCTTGACCGCCAGCGCCTCGGGGCGCAGCCGGCGGCCGCCGCAGGCCGGGCAGACCCGCACCGACATGTACTTCTCGATCTCGGTGCGGATGGCGATCGAATCGGACTCCTTGTAGCGCCGGTCGAGCATCGGCACCACGCCCTCGAACTTGCCGGTCCACTTGTAGCTCGACTTCTTGCCGTCCAGCTTGAAGGTGATCTCGTGGTCGCCGCTGCCGTAGAGGATGACCTCGCGCGCCGCCGCCGGCAGGCGCCGCCAGGGCGTGCCCAGGGAGAAGCCCATCGATCTGGCGAGCGTCCCCACCATCTTCATCCGCCAGGACTTCGAGCCCTCCGGCCAGGGAGCGATGGCGCCGGCGTCGATCGACCGCTCGGGGTCGGGGACGATCTTCTCCGGGTCGACGCCCATCAGCGTGCCGAGGCCGGAGCAGGTCGGGCAGGCGCCGTACGGGCTGTTGAACGAGAACAGCCGCGGGGTGATCTCGGTCAGCCCGGTGCCGCACTCGGCGCAGGAGTAGTTCTGGGAGAGCGTCTCCTCGGCGGCGCCCTCGGGCGCCAGCACCACCAGGCCGCCGGCCACCTTGAGCGCGGTCTCGATCGACTCGGCGAGGCGCTTCTCGATGCCCGGCTTGACCACCAGGCGGTCGACTACGATGTCGATGCTGTGCTTCTTCTGCTTGTCCAGGTTCGGCAGCTCGCCCGAGAGCTCGGTCAGCACGCCGTCGACGCGGGCGCGCTGGAAGCCCTCGCGGGACATCTGCGCGAGCTGCTTCTTGTATTCGCCCTTCTTGCCGCGCACGTAGGGGGCGTAGAGCACCAGCCGGCTGCCGGGCGGCAGCTCCATCGCCCGGTCCACCATCTGCTGCACGGTCTGCGGGCGGATGCGCTGGCCGCAGCTCGGGCAGTGGGGCAAGCCGATGCTGGCGTAGAGCAGCCGCATGTAGTCGTGGATCTCGGTGACCGTCCCGACCGTCGAGCGCGGGTTCTTCGACACCGACTTCTGCTCGATCGAGATGGCCGGCGACAGCCCCTCGATCGAGTCCACGTCCGGCTTCTCCATCTGCTGCAGGAACTGCCGGGCATACGACGACAGCGACTCGACGTAGCGCCGCTGCCCCTCGGCGAACAGCGTGTCGAAGGCCAGCGACGACTTCCCGGAGCCCGAGACGCCGGTGATGACCACCAGGCGGTTCCGGGGGATCTCCAGGTTGATGTTCTTGAGGTTGTGCTCGCGTGCGCCGCGGATGGAGATGAATTCCATGAAGTCGCTCACTCTACCAGAGCCGAAACGCTCTCCCGTGACAGCAGGGAAGCAGGAGATGCCGGGCACCGCAGCGCTGGACCGAGCCGCTCGGTTGCCGGGCAGGCGGCGGCAACGAGAACCGGCGCGGCGCCCGGAATCTTCCCCCGGCGCCGGCACCACCCGCGCCGTCCTCTCGCGGGGCGCCGGCCGGCGTCGAGGCGATGGGCCCTGCGGCGCCGTGCCTGCCCCAGCCCCTGAAGCTCCGCCCGGCTAACGAGGCGTCTTGGCGCCGAACCGTGCGCTTGCCCAGTCGCTGACGAGATCGAGGTACGCGGGCCGTATGCGCGGACCGTCCTGTACGCCGTGTTCGGCGCCGGCGAAGACCTTGACCTCCACCGCCTGGTTGCCGCTCTTCGCGAATGCCGCCGCGAAGGCCGCGAGTGAATCGGCGACCGGCACCAGCGTGTCGGCCGAGCCTTGAACGATCAACGTGGGCCGGTCGAGCGCCTCGTAGACGGCGCGATAGTCGGCGAAGACCGAGGGCGCGCGGTAGAAGGCGAAGTCGTCCGGATGCTCCTTCCATGCCCGAGCGAGCTCGCCGGGGGTGAGCAGCCGGCCGCCCGCGCCGATCTTCTCGTTCCACTCGCCGTTGGTCCTGAACCTCTCGAACCAGGGCTCGTTCTTGTACCCATCCACCAGCGCTTGCGCGGCGGCGTAGGCTTCTCCGGTGCCGTAGTAGCGCACCACGGTGCGGTGGAGGCGTTCCGCCTTGGCCGCCTGCTCCCTCGTGCAGCCCAGCCGCAGCGCCAGGTTACGGATGAAGAACGCCATCTGGTCGTTCGGGTTGACGCCTGCCGGGCTCACCAGGATCACGAGCGCGACGCCGTCGTTCTTGGCCAGGGCCTGGGGAATCACCCATCCTGCCTGGCTCACGCCCCACAGGCCGACCCGGGTGGTGGCCGGCAGGGCGCGCACGAAGCGCACCGCCGCGGCCACGTCGCCGGCACGCTGCTTGAAGTCCGTGCCGGTGGCGATACCTGCCGAATTGCCCACGCCGCGCTTGTTGAACGCGAAGACGCCGATGCCTTTCGCGGCGAACGCCTTGGCATGGATCACCGAGTAGAAGTCGGCCGCGGTGGGGGAACCGCCCGAGCCGGCGACCATCACCAGCACGGGGAAGCGAG
Organism: Thermoanaerobaculia bacterium; assembly: GCA_035603475.1. Lineage (GTDB taxonomy): Bacteria > Acidobacteriota > Thermoanaerobaculia > Multivoradales > UBA5704 > JASLEW01. Next base: position 1,695 of record DATNKH010000815.1, on the reverse strand, counting down.
CGTGGCCCCGCGGCCGGTAGAGGCAGCCGCCGAGCGTCACACCATCGCCGGCGCGGAAGAGGGCGCTTCGCGTCTCGAAGGGCGGCGGCGAGGCGAACGGGAGCTCCCGCACGGGGTCGCACGCCCCGGGCGCCGCCGTCCGGTACCCCGGCTGCGACATCAGGAGGCCAGCCGTGAGCAGTGCGAAGAGGCCCCGCATCTTGACCCTCCTTCGAGGTCCGAAGCCCGCGCAGTTGGGGGTAGTAAGTACCCAGCCGGGCAAGAGCTCCGATGATAGCGCCGACGCCATGGGGTGTTGGGCGTCAGGATATGCTCTCCCAGCATGGTAGATTGGCTGGGACTCACGAAGGGAGAGCTGTGATGAAGATGACGAAGGCGACAAGGCGGCACGGCCGCGCCGGCCTGGCGGCCTGCTCGATGCTCATGCTCTGCCTCGGCGCCGCGCCGGCGCTGGCGGCGGCTGGTGCAGCGCATGCGCCGGGCGCGCCGGCCGTGGCGCAGACCCTCGGCCAGCGGCTCGGCCTGCAGTCCATGGTCGCCCAGGTGGCCCCCGACTGCACCGGCGCCACCGGCGCCATCATCTACGACGACGGCGGCTTCGAGAACGCCATCTCGGCCCCGGTCGCCGGGGGCCTGCAGGTCATGAGCTTCGACCTACCGGCCAACGCGGCCGGCGTGGAGCAGGTCTGCGTCGCCCTGACGAGGTTGTCGGGTTCCTCCACCGCCGACCTGCCCTTCAGCGTCGTCTTCTACGCCGCGGACGGACCCTCGGGCGCCCCCGGCACGCCACTCGCCAGCGTGCCCGCGATGGCGACCGCCGTACCGGTCTCCTCGGGCGGTACGGTCACCACGCAGTTCTATGCGGTCGCGATCGGCTCGGCGCTTACCTTGCAAGCCGCGCGGACGATCTACGTCGGCGCGCAGTTCGACGGCTCGCAGGGCTTCTACGTCGGCGTCGACCAGAGCCTGACAACGCAGGTCCGGACCGCCTACCTCAGCGCCGATGGCGGCAGCACCTGGACGATCGCGACCAGCCCCGACATCGACCCCCAATTCCACGCCTTCGGCATCCGCGTCGACCCCATCCTCACCCAGACCAACTGCGTACCGACCACCACCACCATGTGCCTGCAAGGCAGCCGCTTCCAGGTCGCTGCCACCTTCCAGGCGCCCGGCGCCGCCCAGGGCCAGGCCCAGACCGTGCAGCTCACCGACGACTCCGGCTACCTCTGGTTCTTCACCGCCTCCAACATCGAGGCCATCGTCAAGGTCCTCGACGGCTGCGTCCTCACCCAGCACTTCTGGATCTTCGCCGGAGGCCTCACCAACGTCGAGGCGACCATCACCGTCACCGACACCCAGACCGGCCAGATGAAGAGCTACACCAACCCACAGCAGAAGGCCTTCCAGCCCGTCCAGGACACCAGCGCGCTGCCGTGTCCGTGAGGAGCTTGCCTGGAACCAGGAGCCTGTTGGTTTGCAGAGGCATCGGGAGGAAATCCCCCGATTCTCCGCTTCCACCAAGCTGCACCAGGCGGCGGTTCTTCCAGACCGTCACCCGCTAGTGTAGTGTCCAGGAATTAACTGGACAACATCTTCTGCGGTTTCCGGCGGCGCGGTTGAGTGCAGCCAGGCTGAATCTGCTCAAGCGTCTGACGGCAGCGAGAGAGTCGCTCCTGGATCGACTGTACCGTC
>DATNKH010000814.1:0-6907 GCA_035603475.1 Thermoanaerobaculia bacterium | reverse complement strand
CTCGAGCGCCTCCGGCACGGTGTCCGCCAGCAGCACCTCGTAGCCGCTCTGCACCGCGACCTGGGCGATGCCATGCCCCATGGTCCCGGCACCCACGACGCCGATCCTGCCGATCGCGGTCATCGTTCCAGGGCCCTCTCCTCCCGCTGGCTGTCCATCGGTTCGCCTGCGAGAGTAAGAGATTGAGCTGTGATGGGTCAAGGCGCGCTGGCGAGATCGAACCAGGCTTCGCGGCGTCCGAACTTCGTCGCCAGGGTGGCGCCGATGCCGATGAGCGTGGCCGCCGTCCACACCCAGACGCCGACGTAGGGCAGGAACTTGATCGCTCCCATCAACAGCAGGCCCAGGGTGGCGGCGTTGAGCGGCCGCAGGTTGCGGTGCAGCAGACGTAGCGCCACCCAGTCGCCGAGCGCGTAGAACACCGCCACCATGCCCCACAGCTTGAGCACCAGCAGCAGCAGCGCGACCAGGGCGAGCATCGGCGCCCAGGCCAGGCCGCCGAGGAAGATGGTCAGCGCGAGCGCCGTCAGCACCAGCGCCGCGACGCCCGTGAGGCCGGTGAAGAAGCTGAGGAAGGGCTCCCGGCGCACGTCCTCGGCCGTCTCCAGCATCTGCCTGCCGGTGGCGGCGAACAGCAGCAACAGCAGCGCCGCCCAGGCCGCGAGCAGCGCCAGCTTGGCGCCGAGCACCAGCGGCGAGGCATCGGAGAGACCGAGGCTGGGGCCTTCGAGCAGGGTGGTCAACGTGGGAGAGGCGTTCGGGTACGCCACCGAGCGGCCGCCGATCCGCGCGCCGGGATCGACCTGGATGACGCCGCCGATGACCGAGATGTCGCCATCGACGGATGCCCTGGGACCGAGGCGGGCGCTGCCCCCGATGACGATGACGTCGCCCTTGACGCGCCCCCGGACCAGCACGGAGCCGTTGAGCGCCGCCACGTCGGCGAGCGCATCGCCGTCCACCTCGATGTCGCGCGCCACCGCGACCAGCTGATGGCGGGCGATCGCACCCGGCTCGAGGCGCAGGGCCGGCCTGGCGGAGATGGCTGAGGCGGCTGAGACGGCTGAGCCGGACGACGGGGCCGCGCCGGACGGGGCCGCGCCGGCGGCAGGCGTGCGGGAGATGGCCGGAGCGGGCGCGCCGGGATGGGGAACCGCGGCGCCTGGTGCCGCCTGGGCGGAAGCAAGCCCGGCCCCGGCCGCCGCCGCGATCACGGCAGCCAGCAGGCTCGCGGCGACTCGTGCTCGAGTGCTCACACCGTCAATCTAGCGCGGGCCGCCGCCACCTGCATAGACGGCCACCGTTTCTCAGCAGAGCAGCAGGACCTGGACGACCACCGCCGGCGCGGGGTCAGCGATCACGACCGCCGCGGGTGGCACGCCCCCCGCGGTGGGAACCGCGGCGGGCGGCGGCACCCTGACCAGCGCCCGGGGCCATGGCGGCAGCGCTGGAGCCATGGGAGCCGTGGCGGCCGGTGCCGCGGCGGATCAGCGAGACCAGGACCAGGTTCAGGCAGACGACGAAGACGCCGAACATCGTCAGGCTCATGGGAGAGGCGAGCAGCTGCTCGACGAACATCTCGGACCAGCGCCAGGAGGCGGCAGTGACGCCGACGCCGGCCACCAGCGCGGCCCGCAGGAAGCCGCCCAGGGCCGCCAGCACGCCGTAGGCCGACCCTGCCCCACCACCGCCGCCGCCGGGGCGCGCGGAGCCGGCGCCGAGCAGGCCGGCGCCGGCAGCCAGCAGCACGACCAGGGCGGCGACCGGGAAGGTCCAGGTCCGGGGGTGACGCGACTCCCAGCCGGCAGCCGGCAGGGAGGCCATCACGCGCTGCTTGAAATCGGGCTGCACGACGAGCGCCGAGCGCTCCAGCAGGCCGGTCACGGCGCGCAGCTGGTCGCGCTCGGCCAGGCACTCCGGGCAGGCGGCGAGGTGCGCCGCGAGGCGCCCCCGTTGCTCGACGTTCAGGCAGCCGTCGAGCTCGAGGTTCAGCAGCTCGCGGTAGAGCGTGTGATCGGGCCTCTCGTTCATCGCGGGTCGTCCTTGGTGGTGGTGCTCGATCGTCCTCGGTGTCTCTCGTCTTGGGCGGCTTCGTCGCTTCGTCGGCTTCGTCGATACAGTCGGTTCCGTCGGCTCGGTCGGCGGGTCGGCTCAGTCGGTGAGGAAGCCCTGCAGCTTTTCCTTGAGCATCTGCCGCCCCCGGAACAGCTTGTTCTTGACCGTGCCCAGCGGCATCTGCTTCAAGCGGGCGATGTCCTCGTAAGGCAGCTCGCCGTAGTGGCGGAGCAGGATGAGCTCCCGGTACTCCCAGGGCAGCCCGTCGATCGCCTGCTGGATGGCCTTGGCGCGCTCGCGGTTCCGCAGGTCCCCGTAAGGCCCGCGCTCCGGCGCCGGCAGCTCCCAGTCCCGCCCCTCCCCGTCGTCGTCCTCGATCCGCAGCGAGACCAGCTTCAGGCGCCGCCGGCGGATCTGGTCGATGGCGGCGTTCTGGGCGATCCTGAAGAGCCAGGTCGAGAACTTGTACTGCGGATCGTACCTGTCCAGCACCTGGTACACCTTGACGAGCACCTCTTGAGCCAGGTCGTGAGCGTCTTCCGCGTTCCGCAGCAGCCGGAACAGGTAGTTCACCAGCCGGCCCTGGTAGCGTTCGACCAGGGAGCCGAAGCCCTCGCGATCGCCTTCGAGAACCGCCGCAACCAGTTCTTCGTCGCTCGGCTGCACGGTACCCCTGGTCATGGGTGGATACGCAGGCTGCATGTCAAGGTTGCAGGAGAGAGGAGCCGAGGGCGGCACCGCGCCGGCCGGCGGGCACGCACTATGGCCGGGGGGGGGCGGCGCTGGGAGGGGCGCTCCCTGCGGCCGTCAGCTTGGGGTTGGCGGTCAGCAGGCCGGCAGCCTTGCCGCTGAGCAGCGCCAGCAGATCGCTCTCGATGCCGCGCGGCGAGCTCTCGACGATGCGGCCGACCTCGCGGCCATCGCGGCGCACGATCAGCGTCGGCACGTACTTCAGTCCGGCCGCCGCCACCGCCGCCGCCGGCTCCCGCTTGGCCTCGTCGACGCCGATGTAGGTCAGCGTGAAGGGCAAGCCACCGCCTGCGCCGCCGCCGGAAGTGGCGCCGATCGCGTCGAGCGCCCTCCAGAGCCGCGAGATCTCCCGGCGGCTGTCGGAGCACCAGGTCCCCAGCAGCACCGTCACCTCGGCGCCGGGCGCGACGCCGGCCAGCGCCCGCGCCGCCGCGAGATCGGGGCTGGCCTCGACCCCGGCCTGCACCCACGCGGGCACCGTCGCCTCCACCTGCTCGCGGGTGACGGGGCCGAGAAGCACCTGCGGGTCCGGCGTGGCCGCGGGCGCCGCGACCGAAGCCGCCGGCGCCGCGGGGGTCTCGGCCGAAGCCGCCGAAGCCGCGGGGGCCGCCAGCGAAGTCGGCGCCGCCGGTGGAGGCGTCGGGGCCGGGCCGCCCCCAAGGACCGGCGCGGCGAAGGCCAGGGCCGCCGCGGCGAACAGGATGGTTCCACGCGAGCCGATCATCGGCGAGAGTGTACCGCAGGTGCGGAGAGCCCGAGAGCGATCGCTCTTAGGGCTTGGGCTCAGGCGTCGATCCGCCGCGTCCGCTGGCGCAGCCAGATCGCCAGGGCCTCGGCCGCGACTTCGCCGCGTGCGACGGCCAGGGTGACCGCGACGATCTCCTCGTCCACGGCATCGAGCGCCACCGAGTTGACGAGGAGGAACAGCTCCATCGCCATGGCGCCGACGCGCTTGTTGCCGTCGACGAACGGGTGGTTCATAACCAGCGAATGCATGAGCGCGGCAGCCTTGGCGGCCGCATCAGGATAGAGGTCTTCGCCTCCGAAGATCTGCTGGGGGCGTGCCGTGGCCGCATCCAGGGCGCCCGCGTCACGCAGGCCCTTGGCGCCGCCGAAGGCCCCGATCAGCTTTTCGTGAAGACGAAGGATCTGGGCTACCGACAGGTAGACCGTCACTTCGCCAGCTCGCGGTAAACCTTCTTACGCCGCTCGAGGAGGTCGTTGGCGAGCCGGTCGAACGGCTTCGTCGTCTTGCCGCCCTCGAAGAAGCTCACTCCCGGCCGAATCGTGACCGCGCCGGTCTGCGGATGGACCGAGACGTCGACCGTCATCCCCTTCTTCAGCTCGAACTCCTGCACCACCTCGGCCGGAAGCGTCACCGCGAGAGAGCCGCCGGCCTGGACGAGCTTGCGCTTCATGTGCGTACTATATACATACAACGATCGGAGAGTCAACCTCTGAACATCTGATAAGTTGATGTGCACCATCGTCGCAGGCTTGCCCCCGGATCTGCGCGGGCGTCATGGGCCGGGCTCCCAGTCCGGGCCGTGAAAGAGGAGGAGAGAGAATCATGGCCGACACCTACACACTCACCTTCGTCAACCACTCCACGAACCAGGGCGACGTCTGCCTCTACCAGGCCGACCCCGGTCTCGGCGTGCCCGGGGCGGTCTCCACGGCCTGGATGGTCAAGCCGAGCTTTCCCGGCACCGAGACCGTCTTCCATTGGCAGACGCAGTACGAGTTCGTGTGGGGCGAGCCGGGAAACCTGAAGCCAGGAGCAACCTTCGTCGCGATGAATCGCCACGGCGCCGAGGTCGGCAGCTCGAACCTGATCGCTTTCGACAAGCGCGACGGCTCCTACGGGTTCTTCGACCAGGGGCCGGGTCCCGATGCGAGCCGGCTGGTCGTCCAGGTGCGCGGCGGCGTATCCCCTGGCCAGGTTGCGGTCGGCATCGGCATGTCGGGGATGGCGATCTACGCGGTACAGGCCATGCCCAACATGACCTACACCTTCTCCCCCCATCCGACCTATTGGATCGCCTTCGGGGGCTTTGCCCCGGGCGAGGTGCTCGACACCCAGAAGATCCATCTGCCGGCGCAGGTGAGCTTCCCTGCCGGCATCTTCGCGATGACCGCGGAGCTCACCCCCGACAATTCGTGGACCGTGCATCCGACCGCGGCGGCCTCGCCGGCTCCGCCGGCCACGCCAGCCGCGCCCACGCCTCCGGCACCACCGGCCACGCCAGAGCAACCGAAATGAAATGAATGGCCCGCAGGCGGCCAGGGGCCGAGCGCCGGTCTCCTATGACTCCTCGGCGCGGATGTAGGTGAGCGTGTGGTGGGCGAGGAGGCGGCCGCTGCCGTCGACGCACTCGGCAACGCCGTAGATCAGGCGACGGCCGAGCTTCAACACCCTGGCGGTGCAGCGGAAGCCCTCTCTCCTGGCGCTGCCCAGGAAATTGGTCTTCATCTCCGCGGTGACCGAAGGGTCCGCCAGCCCCAGCCTGGTCTTGATCGCCAGCCACATCGCCGCGTCGGCCGCGGCCATGTACACCTGCCCGCTGACGATGCCTCCGGGGCGCTCGAACACGGCTTGAAAGGGCACGTCGATGCTGCACTGGCCGTCCGCGAGGCCGTGGAGCGTGAAGCCGTAGCTCCTGGTGAAAGGCACGTCGCTCAGCAGCCGTTCCAGTTCCTGCGAGCTGCAAGCCAGCTCGGCCACGGCTTCACTCGGCGACAGGGCGCCGCGGACGCGAGCCGCGGCGCAGGCGCCGCCAGAGGCGCCGGAGCAACCAGATCGCGAGCACCAGGATGAGGCCGACCGGCAGCAGCACGATGACCGCGAAGATGACGAAGTCGCCGATCGCGTGCAGGATGTCGATCAACGTGCGGGCGCTGCCGCGCGCCGTGTCGCCGGGCTGCCACCCCTCCGTGACCAGTGGCCGCGCGGAGGCCACCGGGTTCAGGCCGATGTTGAGGGTCGAGAACCCGATCAGCTTCTGCAGCGCCAGCAGCTGTCCCTGGATGCTCTCGATCTGGCTGCGGATCTCGGTGAGCTCGGTATAGACCGCCATGATGTCTTCGACCTTGCGCTGCCGCTGCCGCGATTCGGCGAGCAACCCGCGCAGCTCCGCCTCGGTCGCCGTCAGGGTGCGCAGCCGTGCGTCGAGATCCACGTATTGATCGGTGACGTCCTCGACCTTCTGCTGCTCGCGGTCGACGCGGACCGCCATCGCCTTGGCCGCCGCCAGCGCCTCGTCCAGCCGCTCCGGCGGCACGCGCAAGCTCAGACTCCAGCGCATCAGCTCTTCCTGGCGCTGGCCGTCCACGTTCGCGACGTAGCCGCCGAGGCGCACCGCCAGTCGCTCGAGCTCCTGCGCGGCCTCCGTCGTGTGCCGCACCGTCAGCTCCAGGTCGACCGTCCGCACCAGCCGGCGCGCCACCTCTGGGCCGCCAGCCGCCGCCGCCCGGCCGGCAGCCGGCGTCATGGGAGCCGTCGCCGCGGCGCTTGCCGGCGCCGAACCCGGCCGGCGCGCTGCAGGGACCGCCGGCTTCGGCACCTCCACCGACGCCACTTGGTCCTGTGCCCGCGCCCCGTCCTGTGACGCGCTCCCTTGCTGCGGCAGCCTCTTGGCACAGGCATCGAGAACCAGGCCCGGCAGGAGGACCGCGATCCCGACTGCGACCCAAGCGTATCGACCCTTGATCACAGGACACCTCGGGCTCTCGAACGTTGTCCCCTTGGAGCTCCAGGACATAGGCATGCCCACGATGAAAACTCGAAGTCTCGATGCTACCACGTGGGTTCCCGCGCCTCCTCCTGCCGTTCCGCAGCTCGAACAGCCGGCGAGTATCGCGGCTGGCGCGACAGCCCGCCAGAGCATGTCCTTGCGCCCGGGCCGCGCGGGCACCGAGCTGGTCGCCAGCAGCCTGGAACTTGACCCCTCAGTGGCCGAGGTGCGTATTCCGGTCCAAGGCGACCACCCATTCCGTTCGAAGGCGACCACTGATTCCGTTTGAAGGCGACCACCCATTCCAGGCTGAAGGCGACCACCATTCGCCTTGACCTGGAGGGGTGGTCGGGATCGCCCGGAAGGGT
>DATNKH010000813.1:0-3768 GCA_035603475.1 Thermoanaerobaculia bacterium | reverse complement strand
GAGGAAGCGGGGACGTCGAGCGGCTCCACCGGCAGCGGGGTCAGCGCGGCGATCACTTCCTCGCTGCTCTGGTAGCGATCGTCCGGACGCTTGGCGAGGAGCTTCGTCACCACCTCGCCCCAGCCGGCCGGCAGGTCGGGGCGCAGGGAGTAGAGGTCGGGCGGAGGCTGCTGCAGGTGCTGGATGGCGATGGCCGTCGAGTTGGCGCCGTCGAAGGGCTCGCGGCCCACGAGGAGGGCGAACGCGAGGACGCCCAGGGAATAGAGGTCGGAGCGGTTGTCCAGGGTGATGCCCTGGATCTGCTCCGGCGACATGTAGAGCGGCGAACCGAGCGCGAAGCCGACCTGGGTCAGGCGCTTGTCGAAGCCGGTCATGCGGGCGATGCCGAAGTCGAGGATCTTGAGGCGGGTGGCAGTCAGAATGACGTTCTCCGGCTTGAGGTCGCGGTGCACGACGCCCAGGGCGTGGGCCTCCTGCAGGCCGGAAGCGATCTCGACCAGGATGGACTTGACCCGGGGGATCGGCGGCCGCCGCGCAGGGTCGATGAGGTCCACCAGGACCTGGCCTTCGAGCAGCTCCATGATGATGAAGATTGCGCCCTCGTGGCGGCCGAGGTCGAAGACCCTGACGACGTTCGGGTGGGTGATCTTGCGGCAGATCTGCACCTCGCGCAGCAGGCGCTCGGCGTCCACCGAGCCGTCATCGGGCGCGCTGCTCAGGATCTTGATCGCCACCATGTCGCCGAGCTCGAAGTCGCGGGCCTTGTAGACCCGGCCCATGCCGCCCTGACCGAGCTCGGCGAGGATCTGGAAGCGGCTCGCGAGCACCTGGCCGACGGCCAGGGTGCCGATCGGGCGATGGCCGGCTGCGACCGGCGGCGGCTCCGGCCTGCCGCCCTGCGGCTGGGGAGGCGCGGCGGCACTTCCGGGAGTCTGCCGCGCGGCGCGTGCGGCGGCGGCGGGCGACGGGTAGGCGGTGGTGGCATGCGTCGCCAGCTCGTCCGTTGCGGGCCGTCCCCGCCCGGCGGCTGCCGGCGGCATTCCTGGCGTCGTGCCTGGTGTCGAGTGGGCGCCTCTCGTGCCGGATGCCGCCGTCGGCTCCTGAAGCCCGTGCGGCGCCTGGTGCGCCTGGTACGCGTGCTGCCCCGCGGCTGCCAGCGTCGAGCTCACGGTGTAGGGCGGCGGCGTGCTCCCGACGGGGCTTCCGGGACTCCCAAGACTCCCAGGGCTCCCGGAGCCAGGTGGGGCCGCGGCGGCGGGCCGCAGGCGCTCGCGCAGGGCGACGAGCCGCGCGATCGCATCGAGGTGCTCGACGCCCGGGACGGCCAGTTCGCGGAAGCAGGTCTCGGCCTGGTCGAGCTTGCCTAGCTGCTCGTAGGCCCGGCCCAACCAGTAGAGGCGCTCGCGCGCCGGCACGGCGCGGTCGGCGGTGGCGGTGAGCGCGCTCGGGCGCACCGGCGGCAGCTGGCGCAAACGGCGCTGCGCCTCCTCGGCCTGGCCCTGCTCGAGCAGCAGCGGCACCAGTTGCAGCGTCGCCGCCTCGCGCTCGGGGCTGTTGTCGGCAACCTGCATCAGCACCTTGGCGGCCTCCGCCTTGTCGCCCGCGGCGACCAGTTCGGCGGCGGCGGCGACACGCTGGCGGTTCTTCAGGTACTGCGCGGCGGCGGCGGCGTGGTCGCCGGCCCGGGAGTAGGACGCGGCGGCGAGCTGGGGCTTGCCGAGCGCGGCGTAGCAGCGCGCGGCGTCACGCGGCCGGCGGGCGCGCAGATACGCCTCGGCCGCGCGCTCGTGCTCCTGGGCGGTCTCCCAGCGGGAGCCTGCCTTCGCCCAGTCGCCGCCGCTCTCGTAGGCTTCGGCCGCTTCGCGGGTCATGCCCAGCGCCGCGAAGAGGTTGCCCGCCTCGACGGCGTGGCCGCTGCGCAGGTAGATCTGTGCCGCCAGCTGGCGATCGATGTCGGGAGCGCGATGCAGCAGCCGCACCGCCGTCTCGGCGTCGCCCATCTGTAAGGCCGCCTCGATCGCCTCGCGGTACTTGCCGCTCTCCTCGAGCAGCCGCACGGTCTGGGTGGTCGGCCGCAGCTCGCGCAGCAGCGCCGACGCTTCCGCCTCCTTGCCGAGCTTGCGAAGAACCTCGACACGGCGGAGCCCGACGCGGGCCAGCTGGTCCGCCTGGGTCGCGGCCGCCGGGGCCGCCGTGGTATGCGGATCGGCCCGGCCGCGGCCGTCCTTGCCGAGGCGCTTGGCCTCGAGCTCGAGCACGCGCAGGGCGTCGTCGAGAAGCTCGGCGTTCTCGTACTCGACGGCGGCGTCGTAGAAGGCGCGGCCGCGCTCGAAGAGCCGGGCCGCGCGGGCGGACTGGCCGAGGGCCAGGGCGCTCGCCGCGGCCCGCCGGTAGGAGTGCGCCAGCTCGAAGAGGCCGATGGCCTCGTCGTGGTGGCCATACGCCTCGAGCAGCTCCGCAGCGGCCAGCGGCTGCAGCGCCTGCAGGGCTTGCGGGCCCTGGCCGACCGGCTGCGGCTGAAATGTCTGCGGGGTCTCCGGGGTCTGCGGCAGCTGCTGGGGCAGGGCGGTCTGGCCCTCCGCCGTGACGCCGAACGCGGCCTTCAGCGAGCAATCGACCGCCAGGCGCTCGTCGCGGGCCTCGATCGCCAGCCGCGCCGCCTGCCGGAAGTCGCCCGCCCGCGCATACATCTCGGCGGCTTTCTGCGGCCTGCCCTCGCGGGAGTACAGCTCTGCCCGCTGCCGTGGATCGCGAATGAGCTTGGAAGTAAAGCTGGACTTCGAAACCATGGCCGACCGCGATCTCCAGGTGCGCCCTAGTGTCCCGCTCGGTTCATTCGCATCCTACTCGCTTGCCCTCCGCGCTCCTGGCTGCGTTGCGCCTCCTCGACATAAGTTCGACTATGCCTCGTCGGCGACGCCTTGCCAGGAACGCGGATGGACGGCGCGATTAGCATGCGAATGAACCGAGCGGGCCCCTTGCTCTACGCCCGCCTTATGGGGTTGAAGTATAGAGCATTCCGCACGTGCGCAAAGGCGCCGGTCAGGTGCTGACCGGCAGCGCGGACAGCGCCTCGCCCACCGTGGCCGCCGACGGGTAGCGGTCGGCCGGTTGCTTGGCGAGCAGCTTGGCGACCAGCTCGGGCCAGCCGGCCGGCAGGTCGGGACGCACGCGCCGCAGGTCGGGCGGCGCCTGCTGCAGGTGCTGCAGGGCGAGCGCGGCGGCGGTCGCGCCGGCGAACGGCTCGCGGCCGGAGAGCAGGGTGAAGGCGAGCACCCCCAGCGCGTAGAGGTCGGAGCGGCCGTCCAGGGGCAGCCCTTGCAGCTGCTCGGGAGACATGTAGGCCGGCGAGCCGACGGCGAAGCCGGTGGCGGTCAAGCGGGTGTCGCCGTCGAGGCGGCGGGCGATGCCGAAGTCGAGGATCTTCAGGCGCAGCGGCGTCAGGAAGATGTTGCTCGGCTTGAGGTCGCGGTGCACGATGCCGAGCGAATGGGCTTCCTCGAGGCCGGCGGCGACCTCGCAGAGGAAGTGCTGGGCGAGCGGCGGCGGCAGCGGTCCAAGGCGGGCGAGGCGCTGGTCGAGGCGCTCGCCCTCGAGCAGCTCCATGGTCAGGAAGATGCCGCCGGGGAAGCGTCCGAGGTCGAACACCCGCACCACGTTGGGGTGGGTGATCTTGCGGCAGATCTGCAGCTCCCGCAGCAGGCGCTCGGCGTCGCGGCCGCTGTCCTCCTCCGGCAGGCCGAGCAGGGTCTTGATCGCCACCGGCTC
>DATNKH010000812.1:0-3033 GCA_035603475.1 Thermoanaerobaculia bacterium | reverse complement strand
TACCGCCTGCCCGCGAGCCTGCGGCAGCTTGCCGAGCTGTGCACGGCCGGCGTCGCCTTCCATCCCGGCCGCCGTCTCGAGCCAGGCCTGCTGGCGGCCGCCTGGCGCCTGCCGCTCGCGCCGGAGCGCCGCGTCTTCCTGCCGGCCGGCAGCCTCACCCTCTACACGCCGGTGCCGTACCTGGCCGCGGCCGCCGCGGTCGCCGCCGGCCGCCTGCTGGCGCCGCGGCCGCTGGCGCTGCTCTACCTGGCGCGGCTCGGCAACCTGGTGGCCGCGCTGGCGGTGTCGTGGATCGCGGTGCGGATCGCGCCCGCGCAGCGCTGGCTGCTCGCGCTCCTGGCGCTCACCCCGATGGCGATGTTCGAGCGCAGCTCGGCCTCCGCCGACGCGCTCACCAACGCCCTGCCGCTGCTGCTGGTGAGCTGCCTCCTATCGCTGGTCTTGCGGCGGGTGGGGGAGCCGGCTGGATGGGAGCTCCCTTCGCCGCCCTTGGGGCGAGGCACCGAAGTCCTCGCCCCCTGCCCCCAGCACCCTCGCCCCAAGGGAGGCGAGGGGGGCTGCCGTCCAGCCGGGTCCGCCACCGGGAGGTCCGTGCTGCTGCTGGCCACCGCCTTCCTGCTCGCCGCCGCCAAGGGGGTCTACTTCCTGCTCGATCTGCTGGTGTTCCTGGTGCCGCCCGTGGTCCGCGCCAAGGGACGCGCGGCCGGTTCCGTCCGCGCCCGCGCCGTCGCCGGCCTGTGGGCGGGCGGCAAGGCCGCGGCGGTCGCCGGCGCCGGCATCTCCGTGTGGGTGACGCACCGGTCCGCCAGCCTGGGCCCCCCGCGCCTCGGCGTGCAGCCGGAGGCCCAGCTGCACGGCGTGCTGGCGGCACCGCTGCACTTCCTCGGCCTGGCGGCGGCCGACTACCTTCATCACCTCCCGCGCTACGGCGCCGGCTTCGTCGGCATCTTCGGCTGGCTGGACACCCCGCTGCCGCGGCCGTCGATGGTGCTCTGGGGCCTGCTGCTGCTGGCGGCGGCGCTGACCGGCGGCGATCCGGCGCTGGCGCTCGCCGCCTGGCAGCGGCAGCTGGCGGTGGCGATCACGGGCGCCGTCCTGCTGCTCCTCAGCCTGTCGCAGTACGTCACCTGGACGCCCCTGGGCGCCGGCTTCGTCGACGGCCTGCAAGGCCGCTACTTCCTGCCGGTGGCGCCGGTGGCCGCGATCCTGTTCTACAACCGGCGTTTCGCCGCCCGCGGGACCGGCAGCCCCTTGGCCGCTGCCGAGCCGGCCGAGCCGGCCGCCGCCGGCTGGCTGTACGCCGGCTGGCTGTACGGCGGCCTGAGCGTGGCCTTCACCGTGCTGACGCTGCTGTGCATCTGGTTCCGCTACCATGGTGTATAGGGGGGAGCCCTCCCTGGTGCGGGAGAAGGGTTCCCTGTCCGTCGGGACGGGCAGGGAACCCGGGGTTGCAACTTCACGTATTACAACCAGGGCGGCCGCCGCGGTCTGCCCGGAGAGATGAGACCGGCTGACATGATCCGCCTGCGCAACGTCGAGAAGTCGTATCCGGCCGCCCAGGGCGGCGCCACCTACGTGCTGCGCCGCATCAACCTCACGGTCGCGGAGGGGGAGTTCGTCACCGTCATGGGGCCTTCCGGCTCCGGCAAGACGACGCTGCTCTCGATCCTCGGCATGCTGGACGGCGCCTGGACCGGCGAGTTCGACCTGCTCGACCAGCCCATCCACCTGATGAAGCCGAAGCAGCGGGCGCAGATCGCCAAGCAGAACATCGGCTTCGTCTTCCAGGCCTACCACCTGCTCGACAGCCTCACCGTCGCCGAGAACCTCGACCTGCCCCTGTCCTACAAGGACATCAAGCGGGCGGACCGCCAGGCGCTGGTGGCCGACGCCCTCGACCGCTTCCAGATCGTCGGCAAGAAGGACCTCTTCCCCTCGCAGCTCTCCGGTGGCCAGCAGCAGCTGGTCGGGGTGGCGCGGGCGGTGATCGGCAACCCCAAGCTACTGCTCGCCGACGAGCCGACCGGCAATCTCCACTCCTCCCAGGCCGACGAGATCATGCAGCTGTTCAAGCGGCTGAACGACGAGGGCACCACCATCATCCAGGTCACCCACTCGGAGAGGAACGCCGAGTACGGCGACCGCATCGTCCGCCTGCTCGACGGCTGGATCGTGGACTGAGGCGGGGGGGCGGGCGGCGGGGAGGGAGATCCGCAGCCCTGGTGGGCACCCTCACCGCTACCCGCGCCTCCCCATCTAATCGCCGCGCAGCGTGATGGCCGGGTCGATCTCGGCGGCCCGCCGGGCCGGCAGGAAGGCGGCGAGCAGCGCGACGCCGAGCAGGGTGCAGCAGCCGAGCGCATAGACCGCCGGGTCGTTGCTGCGAATGCCGTAGAGCAGGGCTTGCAAGACGCGGCCGAGGGCGAGCGAGCCCAGCACGCCGGCGGCGATCCCGGCCGCGGTCATCGCCAGCGTGCCCCGCAGCACCAGCGCGAACACCTGGCCGCGGCGGGCGCCGAGGGCCATGCGCACGCCGACCTCCTGGCGCGGTCGTTCAGCTGAACGGCGCTGCCGAGGACCCGCGGGTCGCCGCCGAAGCGGTCGTGCCACGTGCCGTAGGAGAGCGGCGCGCGGGCCGCCCGGGCGGTCGACCGCCGCCGCGAGCGTGCGGCCACGGAGGGCCGGCACGCCGAAGACGGCGAAGAAGTTCGGCGTCACCTCCATGCCCTGCAGCCAGAGCGGCTCGGCGCCGGGGCGCCGCAGGACGAAGTTGCGCCAGGAGATCCCGGCGAGCTGCTCGAAGCTCCGGCCGTAGCGCTGGTAGTCGAGCAGGTTGGCCGGCGCCGTCGGGGCGAACTTGCAGCACGGCTTCTCCTCGCCGAGCACCACGAGCTCGCCACCCGGGCGGTAGGGGAGCGGGCGCAGCAGCACCGAGTCGACGACGCTGAAGATGGCGGTGTTGGCGCCGATCCCCAGTGCCAGGGTGAGCACCGCGACGGCGGGTGAAGCCGGGGCTCTTCCGGAGCAGGCGGG
>DATNKH010000811.1:0-7198 GCA_035603475.1 Thermoanaerobaculia bacterium | reverse complement strand
GTCGCCGGGCGCTGGGGCTGCTGCTGCTGCTGTTCCTGCTGCTGCTGTCCCTGCTGCTGTGCTCCCTGCTGCTGTGCTCCCTGCTGCTGGCGCTCCGGGGCGGCCGGCTGCTGCCGCCGCTGGTTGGACGGCGTGGCGGTTCCCTGGGACTGCAGGTCGCGCTGGTGGATCTGCTGCAGCCGGGCGCGCTCCTGCGCCTGCTGCGCCTGCAGGGCCTGGGTCTCCTGCTGGTGCTGGCGCTGCAGGTCGGCGCCGGCGGCCCGGGCGCGCTGGGGCGGCGGGGGAGGCGGGGTCGACCTCTTCACGATCGTCGGCTGGAAGACGGTGAGCTGGTTGCCGCGCACCTGGGCGGAGCGCGGCGCCGGGCCGGACTTTACCGCGGCCACCTGCAGGCGCTGGACTCGCTGGCCGGTCACCTGCTCGACGTGTTGCACCTGGACACCCTGGTTGACGACGCGGTTGTTGACCACCGTGTAGTTGGTGATGTTGGTGGTGTCGTGGATGATCGTCACGTTGCGCGCCGGCGGTTCGACATACGTGACGACGTTCGCGGCCAGGAACGAGCGCTCCTGGACGAAGCAGAAATGCGTGGGGCCGAGCGCGACGTTGATGTCGACGCCGCCGAAATCGAGCCCGAAGCCGGCGCGGAAGCGGACCTCGGGCGGCAGCGGCGCCCAGCCGATGTAGCCGCCGCCGGTGCGCCAGGCGACCCACGCCGGACCCCATTCGTAGCCCGGGATCCACTCCCAGCCGTAGTCGGGGTCATAGGCCCAGCGGCCATAGTGATAGGTGGCCCAGCCGAAGGACTCGTCGGACACCCAGGTCCAGCCGTACTCCGTCATCACCCAGTGGCCGGCCGCGTACGGACGCCAGCTGACGCCGATCCCGTACGGCAGCCAGACCCAGCCGTAGGCGCGGCTTTCGACCCAGTGACCATAGGGCGACAGCTGGTCGTAGAAGTACGAGACGTCGAGGCCGCCACCCTGGTCAGGCGCATACTGATCGGACGGCTGGGCGTCGTCCGCCGGCATCGACGCATAGGAGTCGGGCGGCGGCTGGGGAGCATAGGAATCCGGCGGCTGGACCTGGTCCGGCGGAGCGGCGTCCGGCGGCTGGGCAGACAGGGCGCCGGCGCTGCCGGCGAGGCTGAGCAGGGCCAACAGCGCGACATGCTTGGCGTTCATGGAGATCACCTCGGAGTTTCGGTCAAGTCTCAGGTTGCGATCGTGGGGTCAGGAAGGAGGTCGTCCGCCTGCAACGTCTCGATCCACGGCGTGGCGACGCTGACCGCCTTCAACAGGAAGTCCTATCAAGGATCGTGCCCGGCACAGGAAGGGGCCGGCCGCCGATCCTGGCCGAGGCTCGTAAACCACTGTAAGGATTGGCTTCGATCCGCTGAAGCCGCCAGGCGTAGAAGTGCTGTGGCCACCTGGCGACGTCTCAGAGCGACCTCTCCAGAGGACGCCCAGAGGAAGCGAAAAACGGGGGTCTTCGGCGCGCTGGACGAGAACCGCGTGCGCTCCGCGGCCAGCGGCGGCGAGGCTCAGGCCCTGAGATCACTTGCGGTGCAGCGCCACCGCGCCCCCGAGGAGGAACAGGCCCAGCCAGATCGGCCAGGGGCCGCGGGCGCCGGCGAGGACGGCGCCGGCCAGCAGGCAGAAGCCGCCGAAGATGGTGCCGCGGAGGCCGGCGAAGGGGTTCTCCGGCGAGCGGCGGGTGGTCTGCTCGAGCAGGCGCAGGCCCTCGGTGATGAGGGTCGGCGCCTTGCTCACCGCCTCGAGCAGCTCGGGGAGGGCTTGCATCCCCTCGCGGGCGAGGGTCAGCGGGTTGAACTGGTCGAGGAAGATCTTCCTGGCATGCGCCTGCGACACCGCCGCCACGTCGAGGCCGGGCTTCAGGATCTGGCCGACGCCCTCGAAGGTCACCAGCGCCTTGACCATCAGCACCATCTCGACCGGGAAGTACATGGCGTGCTGGGCGCCGAGGTTGACCGAGTAGAGGATCAGCTGCGCCAGCGAGAAGTCGCGGAAGTTGGCGGCGCGGTTCCAGCGCTGCAGGATCTCGGTGACCTCGCGGCGGAAGCCCACCGGGTCGGCCCCCGGCCCTGGCTCGGCGACGTTGCCGAGGTAGCGGGCGGCGCCCTCGGCATCTCCCATCACCAGCGAGTAGTAGTAGTTGAGCAGCGTGCGCCGCAGGCGCTGGTCGAAGCGCCCGACCATGCCGAGGTCGATGAAGCCGATCTGCGGGCCGGGGAGGACGAGCAGGTTGCCGGGATGCAGGTCGGCGTGGAAGAAGCCGTCCTTGAACAGCATGCGGATGATCGACGCCGCGCCGAGGTCCACCAGCCGGTCGCGGTCCGCTTCCGACAGCGCCAGCGCCTCCGGCGCGTTGGGCTTGAAGCCGGCGAGGAACTCCATGCAGAGGACGCCCTGGCTGCTGTACCGGCGGTAGATGCGCGGGAAATGCACGCCTTCCAGATCGTGGAAGTTGGCGGCGAAGGTCTCGGCGTTGTCGGCTTCCCGCCGCAGGTCGACCTCGCGCCGCGTGTACTCGACGAACTCGGCGATGACCCGCTTCGGTTGATAGCGCGGCAGCACCCGCTGCAGCGCCGAGCCCAGCAGCTTGAGCAGGATGGCGTCGCGGGAGAGCGTCTCGCGGATGCCCGGCTTGACCGCCTTGATGATCACCGAATCGCCTTCGATGGTGGTGGCGCGATGGATCTGGGCGATCGAGGCCGAGCCGGTCGGCTGCGGGTCGACCCAGGAGTACATCTCGGCGATCGGTCGCCCGGTGTCCTTGACGATCAGCCCGAGGTAACGCGGGAAGGGCACCACCGGCAGCCGGTCGAGCAGGTTCTTGAGCTCCTCGGTGATCGCTTCCGGCAGCAGGTCCTGGCGCAGCGCCAGCACCTGCCCGAGCTTGATGTACGTGGGGCCGAGCATCTCCAGGCGCCGGCGCAGCTGCACCGGGAAGGGGCGGCCCACCAGGCTCTCGTTGATGAACGGCCGGGTCAGGAAGGCGGCCAGCGCGGCGAGCCAGTGGAGCAGGCGGAAGCGCCTGCCCGCGGCGGCCGCGGGTGCGCGGCGATTGCGCACGTAGACGTCGAGCCCGCCGAAGGTCAGGCCGATGAGGTGGCGCTGGATGACGAAGAAGCGCCGCACCAGCCCCTCCGGCGGCACGTCCGGAAGGATCTCGTAGCCCGGCATCGGATCGTCGGGAGTGGCCGTGGGGGCTTCGTCCGCGGGAGCCGCGGCCGCAGGGGCAATCACCGCGAGTTACCTGTTCCGGCCGTACTTCTCGTGGCTCGAGACCCAGTCGAGGGAGGAGATGGCGGCGGCCAGGGAGATCTCGCCGGCCAGCACGACGCCGGCGACGATCTCGGCGAGCTTGCGCACCTTGCCCTTGCCGGTGCAGCCCAGGATCGCGAGGCACTCGCGCTGCGTCGGCAGGCCGGTGCCGCCGCCGTGGGTGGCGACGATCAGCGACGGGATGGTGATCGAGAGGTAGAGGTCGCCGCCCGGCGACACCTCGGTGTAGACCACGCCGGCGGACGACTCGGCGACGTTGGCGACGTCCTGGCCGGTGGCGATGAACATCGCGGTGATGCCGTTCGGCGAGTGGCAGCCGTTGTTGTTGGCGCCGGAGAGGAAGGCGCCGACGTTGGCAATGTTGGCGTGGTAGTGCACGGTCTCCGGATCGACCCGCATGTGCTGCAGCAGGACGTCGCGTGGAATGGTGGCCTCGGCGGTGACGCGCTTCCCGCGCGTGCGCATGATGTTGATCTGCGACGCCTTCTTGTCGGTCGCGAAGTTCGACTCGAGGTAGAAATGACGGATGTTGGGGGCGTTCTCGAGCATCCAGCTGCACGCGGCGAAGGTGGCGCGGCCGACCATGTTCTGGCCGGCGGCGTCGCCGGTCTGGTAATTGAAGCGCAGGAACACCAGCTTGTTGGAAAGGTATTGGTCGATGTAGGTCAGCTTGGCGACGCTCGAGGTCGCCTCGGCCTCGCCGCGGATGTCCGCCAGGTGTTCCTCGACCCACTCGGAGAAGTCGCGGGCATGGCGCGCGTTGTCGAAGACGAAGACCGGGGCGCGCTGCATGGCGTCGCCGACCACCGTGCAGGTGACCCCGCCCGACAGGTTGAGCACCTTCATGCCGCGGTTGTAGGAGGCGACGAGGGTGCCCTCGGTGGTGGCGAGAGGGATCAGGAACTCGCCGTCAGCGTGCTCGCCGTTGACGCGCAGCGGGCCGGCGAAGCCGATGGGTACCTGGGCGACGCCGGTGAAGTTTTCGATGTTGCCCCGGGTGCCCGCCGGATCGAAGGAATACTTATTGATGTGCTGGAGCTGGACGCCGGTGTACTGCTCGACGAACTTCTGGCGCTCGGCGATGATCGCCGGCGACTGGTTGTCGTCCTTGTCGTAAGGCACGGCGATGCGGCGCGGCGCCTCGTCGGCGATCGCGTCGGTGACCTTGAAGGAGAGCGCGCCGAACGGCTTGGCCTCGAAGGCGAGAGCGATCTCGTGGGTGCCGCGCGCCAGCGGCTCCATGTGCGCGTGGACGCGCACCACGCGGCGCAGCGGGAACTCGAGGACGTTGTCTGGCCGGATGCTCGCGGCGGTGAGGCGGGGCCCGTCCTCGAAGCCCAGGGTGAGCTGGTCGAGCGGCACGCGGTTGCCGTTGATGCGGACCTCCGACAGGCCGGTAAGGGTGGCGTCGGCAAGGCGGTTCTTCAAGCTGAAGTGGACGCCGTCGGCGTCGTTCTTCAGGCTGCCAAGGGTATACATCTGCTTGAGGATGAGCGACGGGATCTTCATGGAATCGGTCCTCGGCTGTGGAACGCGGCCCGCGGGCGCCGTGGAACCCGGCCGGCGGGCCGCCAGGGAAAACTCGGGTCGTGGCGCTTCAGTGTACCGCGGACTTCCTTGCGCCTCAACAGGATAGGCGGGGCCGCAGCGCCCGCCAGTGCCGCCGCAGCACTATCAGGAGGGCGCTGAAACAGGCTCCAGGTCCCGCGCCTTGGTCCCGGCCGCGGCTTGCATCGCTGCCGGGAGGGGGCGGAGGGCGCCGTCCCGCGAGGGGACGTGGCTCATGGCGTGCTCGGCCATGGCGGTGATGGTGAGGCTGGGGTTGACGCCGAGATTGCCCGGGATCATCGAGCCGTCGACGACATAGAGGTTGTCGTAGCCATAGACGCGGTTGCGGGAGTCGATGACTCCTTCCGTGGGCGACGAGGCCATGGCGGCGCCGCCGAGGATGTGGGCGGTGGTGGGGACGTTGGCGACCACCTCGTTGATCGAGCTCGAGGGGAAGGCGTCGATGCGCCTGGCCAGGAAGCGTGCCGCCTGGTTGGCCACCGGGATGTAGCTCGGGATCGGCGGCTGGCCGGGGTCGCGCCGGCTGGTGAGATGCTTGGCGAAAGGCCAGCTCCAGCGCCGCCGGCGCACCAGGCGCAGCGAGTTGTCGATCGATTGCATCACCAGGATGATGGTCGAGCGCTTGGCCCAGCCGAAGGGGTTGAGCGTGCGCAGGAAATCGATCGGGTGGCGCAGGCAGGAGGCCGCCCAGCGCAGCGGCCGGCCGAGGCGGCTGCCGCCGTCGATCAGCAGCGTGCCGAGGAAGCTCATGGCGTCGGAGCCGCGAGGGTAGCGCACCACCTCCATGTAGGTGTCGGGGGCCGGGTGGAAGCCGGAGGCGATGGCGATCCCCTGCGAGTAGTCGCGGGCGCCGCTCCTGGCGGTGGCGCCGCACAGCACCTCGCTGTTGGTGCGCACGTAGCTGCCGAGCGCCGGCGACAGGCGGTCGAGCGAGCCGCTCTCGCGGCAGGCCAGCAGCAGGTTGACCGTTCCCAGGGCCCCGGCCGAGAGCACGACGCCGCGAGCCCGCAGCGTGCCCGGGGCGCGCCGTCCGCGGCGACGATCGCCGATGGCTCCGAACGCGCCGATCGCGGTGATCGCGCCGATCGCGCCAAGGCCACCGAACGGCGCGGTCGAGCGGCGGGTGGTGAGGACGTAGCCGCCGTGGCCGTCCTCGCGCAGGCCGGTGACCAGGGTCTCCGGGCGCACCTCGGCGCCCAGCTGCTCGGCGAAGTAGAGGTAGTTCTTGTCGAGGGTGTTCTTGGCATGGTGGCGGCAGCCCACCATGCAGCCGCCGCAGTAGATGCAGGTCTTGCGCGCCGGGCCCGCGCCGCCGAAGAAGGGGTCGCCGACCGCCTCGCCCTCGCGCTCTCCCGGGCGGGCGAAGAGCACCGCCACCTCGGTCGGCCGGAAAGTGTCTTCCTTGCCGAGGCTCTTCGCAAACTCGAGCAGCTGGCGGTCACCCTCCCAGATTCGGGGGGTGGTGGTGACGCCGAGGATGCGGCGGGCCGTGGCGTAGTGCGGCGCCAGCACCCGCTGCCAATCGATCCCGCGCGGCCAGGTGCCGCGCTGGAACGCCTCCTCGCCGGGCTCGAGCAGGGTGTTGGCGTAGATCAGCGAGCCGCCGCCGACGCCGGCGCCGGAGAGCACCAGGACGTCGCGCAGCAGGGTCAAGCGCTGGATGCCGTAGCAGAACAGGCTGGGCAGCCAGAGGAACTTGCGCAGGTTCCAGTTGGTGCGCGGGAAGTCCTCCGTCCGCCAGCGCTTGCCGGCCTCCAGCACCACCACGCGATAGCCCTTCTCGGCCAGGCGCAGCGCCGAGACGCTGCCGCCGAAGCCGGAGCCGACGATCACGAAGTCGGCGTCGTACTCCGGGGCCGCATCGCCTGGGGCATCGGCCATCGGGCTCTCTCCATGCGGCGGCGGGGATGTCGGTGCGCGCCGAGGTGGTGGAGGGCTGGTTTGCCGCTCCGAGACGTAGTTTACGTCAAGTTGCGGCAAAGAGGGCCGGCAGGCGAATCGCGCAAGGCTTCTTGCAGCCGAGATCGGCGGATATGATCCGGCGCGCAGCGAACGATCATCCGCGAGCGGAGGTGCGATGGCCGAGGGGCCGGAGACGGACGCCGGCGGTGGCGTCGAGACGCGTGTGGCGGTGGTGAGCGGCGGCGGCTCGGGGATCGGGCGCGCGATCGCTCTCGAGCTCGCCCGCCGCGGCTTCGTCCTGGCGCTGCTCGGCCGGCGCCTGGCGCCGCTCGAGGAGACGCTGGCGGCGGCCGGCCTGCTCGCCTCGCCCGCCGGGCTGGCGCTGGCCTGCGACGTGCGCGACGCCGTGGCGGTCGGAC